>CAYNCT010000037.1:0-27012 GCA_964396005.1 uncultured Verrucomicrobiota bacterium
AGCCGATCGAGGCGCAGACCTTCTTCGACGACAAGGTGGACATCCACCACATCTTTCCGGAGAAGTGGTGCAAGGCGGCAGGGATCGAACCTGGCGCGTACAACAGCGTGATCAACAAGACCGCGCTCGCGGCCAGAACCAACCGCCAGATTGGCGGCCGGGCGCCGTCGAAATACCTTCTCGCAGTGGAGAAGGCCGCCGGCGTGGGCGCGGAACGGATGGACGAGGTCCTGCGCTCGCACTGCATCACCCCCGAGCATCTGCGCGCCGACCGGTTCTGGGACTTCTACGCCGCGCGCGCCGAGTCGTTGCTCCAGCGCATCGAGGCGGCAACGGGCAAGACCATCACGCGCGAGCCGGAGCTGTTCTGCGCCGGCGTCGTGGCCGAGGCCTACGACGAGGGGCCGGAGGAATGGGATGGGGAGGAACCGCTGGAGGAGGTCTCGTCCTGACACCGGACGAAGGCTGTCTGACGACCCTGGGGCACTGGAAGGGATCGCGCGGGCGCGAGGCGTGGTGAGGTTTGATGGAGTTGTAGCGGGCCGTGGAGGTTGGTTGTTGGGCCGCTATCGCATCCATTCCCGGTCCCGGGTTGAACGCCGCCGCGGTGAGGGTTGCCGAGGTCAGTCCGGCGCGTGCTTGATGGTCAATCTGACGGTGTGGCGTGCCGACGTCCCAGTGCCCAGCCGCCTGGCTACCCTGACCCCGCCCGGGCCGGAACCCGGTCCCGACAACAATAAAGGAGCACTTGAGCTCGCTGGCACCTGTTTCCTCGGAAGCCGGCGCGGGCGGCGCGAACGCGCGCTTGCCGGAGCGGAGTCGCTGGGTTTGAGTGCCGCCGTGCGCCCCGCGGATCCGGAGCAGGCAAGGGTTTGTGCGGGGCGCTTTTCGCGGGGCAGGTGGGGATCTCGGTCCTCATTCGCCCGCGCGCGCGCCAATGACGACGTTGTTGATTGCAATTCTGTCCGGGCTGGGGTTTGTCCTGGCCTATCACACCTACGGGCGCTGGCTGGGGCGCAAGGTATTCCGGCTGTCAGCCGAGGCCATTTGTCCCTCGTACGCGGTGAACGACGGGGTGGACTACGTGCCGACACCGCGGGCGGTGGTGTTCGGGCACCATTTTACGTCCATTGCAGGCACCGGGCCGATCGTGGGGCCGGCGATTGCGATTCTCTGGGGCTGGTTACCGGCGTTGTTATGGGTGCTGCTGGGTTCGGTGTTCATCGGTGCGGTGCATGATTTTGGCTCGTTGGTGGTCAGCCTGCGCAATCGGGGGCAGACGGTGGGCGACATTGCCGGGCGATTGCTCAATCAGCGGGTGCGGCTGTTGTTTCTGCTGATCCTGTTCCTGTCGCTGACGATCGTGCTGGCGATCTTCGGGCTGGTGATCGCCTCCGTGTTTCGCCAGTACCCGAGTTCGATCTTTCCCTGCACGATCCAAATTCCGCTGGCGGTGCTGATCGGCTACTGGCTGCACCGGCGGGGCGCGGGATTGTTCTGGCCGTCGCTGGCGGCGCTGGCGCTGATGTATCTGAGCGTGGTGTACGGCGACCGGGGGGCGTTGCACGCCATCAATGCCGCGATGCGGGAGTGGTCGGCGTTCACCTGGGTGCTGGGGTTGCTGCTGTACGCGTATGTCGCGTCAGTGCTGCCGGTCTGGACGCTGCTGCAACCGCGGGACTACATCAATTCGCTCCAACTGGTGTCGGCGTTGGGGCTGATCGTGGCCGGGCTGGCAGCGGCGGCGTTTTGGGGCGGAACGCCGCTGGCCGGCGGCGCGCGGCCGATGCTCGAACTGGTCGCCCCGGCGGTGCAATGGCAGCCGGCGGGCGCGCCGGCGATTTTTCCGTTCCTCTTCATCACGGTCGCGTGCGGGGCGGTGAGCGGGTTTCATTGTCTGGTCAGCAGCGGCACCAGCAGCAAGCAGCTTGGCCGCGAGCCGGACGCGCGGTTGGTCGGCTACGGCGGCATGTTGACCGAGGGTTACCTCGCGGTGCTGGTGATCCTCGCGTGCGGGGCGGGTTTGGGGCTGGGCGTGGTCCTGAAAGACGGCTCGGTACTGACCGGCGTCGCCGCGTGGGAACATCGGTATGGCGCCTGGTCACCGCAGTTGGAGCCGCTGGTGGCCGCGTTCGTGGATGGGGCGGCCAATTTCCTGCGGGCGCTCGGGCTGCCCGGCGAGGTGGCGGTGGCGCTCATGGGCGTGCTGGTGGCATCGTTTGCGGGGACGACGATGGACACCGCGTGCCGTCTGCAACGGTACGTGGTGCAAGAACTGGCCGACTCGTTCCGCGGGCAGTCCGGCGCCCTGGCCGCGGCTGCGCATCGGTCGCTGGCCTGGCTGCGCGGCAAGCACGGGGCGACCATTTTGGCTGTCGCGGTGGCGGCGCTGCTGGCGGCGGTGCCGCCGCCGGGCGAACCGTGGAGTCTGGCGCAGGCGGGCAAAGGGGGGCGGATTCTCTGGCCGCTGTTTGGGGCGAACAATCAACTTCTCGGGGGCCTGGCGTTTCTTGTTATCGCTTTCTACCTCTGGCGGCGGGGCAAGCCCGTGTGGTTCATCGTGCTGCCGATGATCTTCATGCTCGTGATGCCGGCTTGGGCGATGGTGCTGCAGGTCTTTGTGGGCGGGGCCGACGCGCCGAGTTGGGTGGCGCAGGGCAAGTGGACGCTGGTGGTAATCGGGGTGGCGACGATCGCGCTCGAGGTGTGGATGGTGGTGGAGGCCGCGCGGCTGTTCCCGCGGGTCAAGGGGATCCTTGAGGTGCCCTTGGCCGAGACGACGGAGGCGGCCCCGCGAGCCACGTCCGGGGCTTGAGGCGAGAGCCGTCGTGGCGTGAAGGCGAAGGCCGGTTTTGACGGACCGCCTCCTCCGGCTAGTGTAGCGCCGTGAAACCCTCAACCGCCCTTGTGCGTCCGGTCCGGCCCGCCGGCTTTACCTTGATCGAACTGTTGGTGGTGATCGCGATCATCGCGATCCTCGCCGGGATGCTCTTGCCAGCGCTGGCGCGGGCGAAAGGCAAGGCGCTCAGCGTGAAGTGTGTGGCCAACCTCAAACAGCACGGAGTCGGGTTCGCCTTGTACGCAGACGAGAATCGGGGGCTTTACCCGAATCACGACGGCTGGGGCGGGGTCGGGGGCAAGTACATCACCAACGCCTTCCTGGCCGGCCCGGCGGCGGATTACGGCGGCAACGTGCGCGAAACCAACCGGCCGCTGAACCGGTACGTCGGAGCGGTCGAGAGCTTTCGTTGTCCGGCCGACAAGGGGGATTCGTTCAGCAACACGCCGAAGAATCGGACCTGCTACACCGCGTGGGGCAACAGTTACCTGCCGCAGTGGGTCAGCGATCATTTCCGCGTGCGGCGGGTGACCGGCGACTCGAAGGCCGCGCCGGGCACCGCGCCGAGCACGTCCTTGAGTGAGGCCGAGATGCTGCGGAGCCCGGCCAACAAGATCATCCACGGCGACTGGCCCTGGCATGCCAACCGGCCGCTGGGCGAGGGAACGCAGGCGGACAACCGGAACATCTGGCACGCCTACCGGGGGAAGCGGTTCCAGAACATGCTGTTCGGCGATGGCCACGCGGAGAATTTCCGTTTTCCGCCGGAGATGCAAAATTGGCTCAGCTCGCCCCCGCCGGACCCCGCGTGGAACTGGTGGTAAGCCGGTCGTCCTGAGTGACCGCCGTATCGCGTGCATGTCGCCGACTCCGATCACCTTCCGCCTCGGCAACGACCTGGATCTCGACGCGGTCCTCGAGCTGTACTGCGCCTCCACCCTTGGCGCGCGCCGGCCGATGGCCGACCGCGACCGGATGGGGACGATGCTGCGGCACGCGAATCTGGTGGTGACGGCCTGGGAGGGCGACTTGTTGGTGGGGCTGGCTCGCAGCTTGAGCGATTTCGCGTATTGCACCTACCTGTCGGATCTGGCGGTGCGCGTCAGTCACCAGCGGCGGGGCATTGGCCGGGAGTTGATCCGCCAGACCCAACGGCACGGCGGCCGGGCTCAGATCATCCTGCTGGCGGCACCGCAAGCGGTGAACTACTACCCGCGGCTGGGTTTTCGTCATCACCCGGAGGCCTGGTTACTCGGCCCGGACGACCCGGTGGTCTGAAGCCGAGCTCCCAAGTTCGTTTGACAGAAGACAGCGAAGGGCACGAAGGAGCAACGGGACCGGGCTTGGCCTCTGAGCCCTTTTCTTGACCGTCCTATCCCGGTGGAAGCCCTTCTCGCTTCGTTGGCTTCTGTGAATGCGATTTCGGTTTTCGGGCCGAAGCCACGAACCGATCCCCGCCAGGTTCGGTCGCGGGTGCTACGGGCGGAACCGCTACCGGCTCCGGGCTTCGATCAGTCGCGCAATGTCCGGATTGGGGTTCAGTTCGGCCACGGTCTTGACGCCGTCGGCGCCGGCGTCAATCCACCACCGGAGCAGCGCGATTTCCTCCGGGGTGGGCTGAGGCTTTCCCTCCGGCGGCATGTGGTCATCGTGGTCAAGTGGCAGCAGGAGGCGCTTGATCAACTCGCTTTCCGCCGACCGGCCGGGTTGGACCACGGCGCCGCCCGCACCGCCCGCCAGCAGCGCCACGAACGAGTCGAGGCGCAATTTGCCCTTGGGTTTTTCTGCACTGTGGCAGGCGACGCACGTCCGGTCGAGGATGGGCTGTACAACGGCCGCGTAAGCGGAAGGAGCGGTAGCGCCTCCCGTCTCGGCCGCCGCCCCCCCGCCGAACAGGCGTTTCAGCGGTGCCGGAGCGTGACGGGTCAGGAAGTCTTTGCCGTGGGTGATCGAGCCGCCGTAGTGGCTGGCAATCGTCAGCACGACCACCGTCGCCAGCAAAGTGAGCCGGTACGCGATCGTGGCGCGGAAGCGGTAGCCGGCGGCGGTGATCAAGACCAACCCCGCCGCCGCGACGCCCAACCACCGGTGCCAGAAGAGGAGTTGTTCGTCATAGCCGCCGGTTCGCGCCAATTGCCAGCCGCAGAATGCCGTCAGCAAGCTGGCCGGCACGGCGAGCGCGAGGATGAAGCCGGCGGAGGCGTTCGCGTTCCTCAGACCCGGCAGGCAGGCCACGAGTTCCAGTGCGGCGAGCAGGAGCAAGAAGCCGATGGGCAGATGCAGCAGCAGCAGGTGAAGCCGGCCCACGAATTGCGCCGTGTCGGAAATGTCAGCCATGCGGAAGAAAGTGCCGGGGCCTGGGGGTTCAAGCAAGGCGGTAAGGCGAAGACGTAGCGTCCAGCGGCACCGCGGCCTCAGTGGCCTGCCGGGGCCGGGCCGAGGTTTTCGGGAGGCAACTTGACGGGTTCAAACGGAGCCGGCGGAAGGCCGGGCGAGGGCCGGCGTCCGCGGGCGCCCGCGGCCGTCTGGCTCGATGCCGCGTGCCAATGGCCTTACGGGCGGGCGGTCGAGGTTGACGAACGGTGGTCGCCTTCTAAGCTTCGCCCATCAAGGTCACCGGGCGGAGCGGGGTTCTTCGGGGACAGGCTGCCGCGCTGCGGGGCCAGCAGGCGAATTTCCGAACAAGACCTGCCCGCAGGGTGTCCACCAGCAAGCAACGCCATGAAATCCAAGACTCACGCCAGCCGCCGGTCGCAATGGCTCGCCAATTATCCGACCACCCGCCATTTCCTCCGGCTCTTCTTGTTCTCGCTGGTTGCGTTGGTGATCATTTACTTCGTCGTCACCAGCTCCGCCTTCCTCAAGGGCGTCGTGTTGCCGCGGGTTGCCAAGAGCATGAACGCCACCCTGGCGGTGGAGAAGCTTTCGGTCAGCCCGTTCTCGAAGGTCTATTTGACCAAACTGCGCTTGACTCCTGTGGGCGAGGAGCAGCCGTTGCTTGAGGTAGAGGAACTGCTGCTGCGGTACAACCTGTTTGCCATTCTCCGGGGCAACTACGTCGTGAGCGAGGCCCGGCTGGTGCGTCCGGTGGTCAACCTCGTCCATCGGCCGAATGGGAAGGCCAACTATGATCCGCTGCTGGCTGATGCGGGGACTTCGGGGCCGTCCAGTTCACGGACCGGGACCCGGGCGCGCCTGCGGCAGCTCACGGTACAGGACGGTTCCGTGCGCTTCGCCCGGATTGGCCCCGGCGAGTCTTCGCAGGTCAGTGCGGTGACGAAGCTTCAAGTGACCGTGGAGAACGTCGCCAACTCGGAAACCGGAAAGATCGAGTTCAGCGCCGACGTGGGGCAACTGAACCGCGGACCGGCTGGCGACCCGACCTTGAACGGCGAATTGATCGCACAAGCGAGCGGCGGTTTGAAAGTCGAGTTCGACAAGGATCTGCTGCCCGCCAACGCGCAGGGCGACGCCAAGCTGGCGGTCACGACGGCGCAGGGATTTCTCGAAGATCTCGCAGGCGTCCGCGCCAGTCTGGCGCTGGATGTGCGGACGAATGAAGTGCGTCAGATGTTACTCCAGGTGTTGCGGCGGGATCAACCGCTCGGCCAGGTGAGCGTCTCTGGTCCCATCGAACTGAGCCGGCCCGAGGCGCGCCTGCGGGTGGAGATGAAGGGCATTGACCGCCATGTGCTCAACCTGGCCGGGGCGGCGTTCGGTCTGGACTTCGGCGAAACGAGCGTCAGCGGATCGCAGCTCATTGACGTTTCACGCCGCGGCCAGTTGATTACGACCAAGGGGGCGTTGAATGTCGCCCGATTCAGCGTTCGCCAGGGCGGGCTCGCCACCCCGCCGATCAATCTGGATCTGAGCTATCAGGCGAGCGCAAGTTTCGAGGACAAGACCTTCAAGTCGCAGGAGTTTCAACTCACGGCCACGCAGGAAGGTGCTCCCATCTTCACCGCCGCCCTGCGTCGGGCGTTGAGCATCAACTGGGGCGCGGCCGGCGCGGCCAGCGATTCCACGATGGGAATCGTTGTCACCAATCTGAATCTGGCCAACTGGCGACTGCTGCTGCCGACGAATCTGGTGTCCGGCATCGTGAACCTCAACACCGAGGTGCTGTTCGCGGATGAGGGCCGTCGCCTCTCCGGCGACGTGGTAGGCTCGATCCGGGACCTGACCGCCCGGTACGGCGAGTACGGTATCAACCAGGCCGTCGCCGAACTGCGGACGCGGGCGACCCTGAACGAATTCCGCTCGGTGCTGCTGGAGAATTTCAGTCTGCGCCTCCAGGAGGGCAACCGCCAGCTCGTTACGGCCAACGGTGGCGCCAGCTTTGACCGGATAACCCAGGACACCACGCTCCAACTCAACGCCAACGCCGATTTGCCGGTGCTGCTGACCAAGGTGACCGTCCCGGACTTCGAGGCCACCAAGGGCCAAATTACGTTGGGCGCGCTCGCCAACCACGACAAAGGCCAGACCAAGGCGACCATCAACCTCGGCCTTGCCCAGTTCACAGGACGCTACGGGGACTATCGGTTCCAGGACTTTAGCACCCGGCTCGAGATGGATGGTGAAACTCTGGGCGAGGAATTGAATCTCCGTCGTTTGACGATCAACGCCCGCCAGGGCGCGGCCGATGGCGGCAGTCTGGATTTGAGCGGCAAGTACCATCTGGTGCGGCGGGATGGCGAGTTTCGCCTCGTGCTCGCCAATGTGAATCAGAACGCGTTGGCGCCGGTGCTCAATCCCTGGCTGGCGCCGCTGACCCTGACTTCGGTGGCGGTGGATGCAGACGGCACCTTGCGGTACGCCGAACAGGGTCGCTCCTCGGTCTCGCTCCGCGCGGGCATCCTCAAACTCCGGGTCGCGGATCCCGCGAAGCGTGTCCCCGGCGAGCCGATGGATTTCCGGCTGGACCTCGACGCCGGCGTGCGCGGAAGTGAACTGGAGTTGACCCGGGCGCAACTTTCACTCCCACCGACCGCGCGCGCCACCAATCAACTGGAGCTGGTCGGCAAGTTCGATCTCTCGACCAATCAGCCAACCCCCGGTTCGTTGAAACTCACCGCCGACGCCCTGGATTTCACGCCGCTATACGACCTCTACGTCAGCGCGCCGACGGCGGCGTCGGCACCCACCGCGGCCCCGGCCGAACCCGAGACCGAACCGGATGCCATCACGTTGCCCATCCGCGAACTGACGGCGGAGGCGAAGGTGGGCCGGATGTTCCTGCGCGCGCTGGCGGTAACGAACTTCCAGGCTCGCGTCGGCATCACGAACGATGTGGTGCTGGTCGCTCCGGTGAGCTTCACGCTCAACGGCGCTCCGGTCCGCGCCAGCAGCCGGGTGGACTTGTCGCGGGCCGGCTATGACTACGATTTTGGCCTGCAAGCGGACGGCATCCCGCTAGGGCCGCTGGCGACGACGCTGGAATACGACCGGGCCGGCGAGGTGAAGGGTGCTTTGAACGCCAGCGCCCAGGTCAAAGGCGCCGGCATCACCGGCCCGAACCTGCAGAAGAACCTGGCGGGTCAATTCGATTTCGCCGCCACCAATCTCAGTCTGGCCATGGGCAACATCCGCTCCCGCCTGGTGACGACGACGATCAACGCCATTGTGGCCATCCCGGACCTGCTCAAGAACCCCGCCAGCGCCGCTGGCAACCTGGTGGGACAACTCACCGGCTCGTCGCGGAGCAGCAGCAGCGGTTGGGTGGACGAGGTGACCCGGGCGCCAATTGACCAACTCAGCTTTCGCGGCCGCATGGGCACCGGCAAAGTGACGCTGGAACACGCCCGGGTTGGCAGCCCGGCCTTTCGCGCCGCCGCGCGCGGGGAGATTGCGCTCCAACCGGTGCTGACCAACTCGACGGTGAACATCCCGGTTTCGCTGGCGCTCCGGCGCGAGCTGGCCGCCAAGCTCGGCATCACCGAGGTCCCGACCGGCAGTGACACCAACTACGTCTCCTTGCCGGACTTCCTGACCTTGCGTGGCACGATCGGTGAGCCGAAGTCCGACCTGAAGACCACCGCCTTGGTCGCGCTCACGGCCCGGGCGGGCGCCGGCTTGCTGGGCAACACCGGCAACGCCACGCTCGACCAGGCCGCCGGCATCCTCGGCAACCTCGGCAACGCGCTGACCGGTCAGCCGGCCGCAGCGGGCGGCACCAACGCCCCGGCCGGGGCAAAGACCAATCAGCCTGCGCCGTTCAACCCGCTGGACTTGCTGCGCAACCCGCCTCGTCGCAACTGAACGCCGCCCACGCCCCGTCATGAACGCCGTTCTCGACTACCTGGCCGCCAACGAACGCGCGTTCGTTGACCGCCTCTGCCAGTACCTCCGGTTCCCCAGCGTCTCCGCGCAACCTCAACACAAGGCCGACCTGGAAGCATGCGCGAACTGGTTGGTCGGGCACTGTCAAACCATCGGCCTCGAGGCGCGCCTCTGTCCGACGGCGGGCCATCCCGTGGTGCTCGCCCGGACCCCGCGAACCCCGGGCAAATCCAAACCGCACTTCATGGTGTACGGCCATTACGACGTGCAGCCACCGGAGCCGTTCGAACTTTGGAAATCTCCCCCGTTCGAGCCGCGCCTGGATGGCCGTTCCCTGTTCGCCCGCGGCGCGAGCGACAACAAGGGCCAACACCTGGCCCACCTCAATGCGGTCGAGGCGTACCTGCGGACCGGCACCGCCCTGCCCGTCGATCTGACCTTCGTCATCGAAGGCGAGGAAGAGGTGGGCAGCGGCCACCTGGGCCCCTTCTTGCGGGAGCACCGGCGCGCGCTTGACGTCGATGCGGTGGTCATCTCCGACACCGGGATGCCTGCCAAGGGCCTGCCCGCGCTGACCTACGGCCTGCGGGGCATCGCCGCGTTCGAGGTCAAACTCCACGGGCCCTCGCGGGATCTGCACTCCGGCATTTTTGGGGGCTCGCTCGACAACCCGGCGATGGCTCTCTGCCAACTGCTGGCCAGGCTGCGCGATGCGCGCGGGCGCGTTGCGATCCCCGGCTTCTATGACGACGTCGTGCCGCTGACACGGTACGAGCGGCAGCAACTCGCCCGCCTGCCGTACAACGAACGCGCTTACACGCGGTTTCTGGGCGTGCCCCGGCTATTCGGTGAGCAGGGCTTCACTGCCTGGGAACAGCGCAGCGCGCGCCCCACTCTGGAGATCAACGGTCTCACCAGCGGCTACCAGGGCGAGGGCAGCAAGACCATCGTGCCATCCTGGGCGAGCGCCAAACTCACCTTGCGCCTCGTGCCCGACCAGCGTCCGCAGCGCATCCTCCAGGCCGTCAAACGCCACCTCAAGGCTCTCTGTCCGCCGACCGTGCGCCTCGAGATCACCACGGGCCACGGGGCCGAGCCATACGCCTTTTCGCCAACCAGTCCGCTGGCACAGGCAGCCCAGGGCGCGCTGCGGGAGGCTTTCGACGCCGAGCCGGTCCTGCTTCGGGAGGGGGGCTCCATCCCCATTGTGACCGAATTCAAAAAGGTCCTCGGGGCAGACACCCTCCTCCTGGGCCTGGCGTTGCCGGACGACAACGCCCATTCGCCGAACGAGAAGTTTGACCTGGACAACTACGCCGCCGGGATGCGCCTGGGCGCGCGTCTCTGGCCGCGCCTGGCCTCCGTCCGGTAACGCGGGGCCTCGCGGACCATCGGTCCGCCGGGCAAGTCAGTCGCCGACCAGTCTCGCCAAGCTCTCCCCGAGCGCCTTCGCGTCCGCGGGCGCACCTTCCACCAGGCCGTGTCGCGCCGGCCCGTTCCGGAACGACACCGCGCGCACCACCAGCCGGCCGCCCTCGAGGCTGGCGTGGGCTGCCACCGGACTTTGGCAGCCGCCTCCCATCGCGCGCAGAAAGGCCCTCTCGGCGGTGATGGCCTGGAAGGTCTCGGCGTGGTTGAGGCTCGCGCACAATTCGCGCGCCAGCGAATCGTCACTCCGACATTCGATGCCGATCGCCGCCTGGCCCACCGCCGGAATCATTTCCCCCAGCCCCAGCAGCGATACCCGGAGCTCTGACGACAGCGGTTCTGCCGGCGGGCCGGCGAGGACGCCGTCGGCGCCGAACTGGAATCCCAAGCGAAGCAGGCCGGCCGCGGCCAGCAACGTCGCATCCAGCTCGGCGCGCGTTGCGACTTTGCCGAGGCGCGTGCCGACATTGCCGCGAATCTCGACGACGTGGAGATCGGGCCGGGCGGCCAGAAGCTGTTCCCGGCGGCGCGTGCTGCTGGTGGCGACCGTCGCGCCCGGGGCGAGGTCGGCGACCGTCGTGCGCGGCGGATAACCGCGCCCAAGCTGCGTTTCGGGGCGGCGATACACCAGGACATCCCGGGCGTCGGCGCGAGGCAGGACGGCGCCCAGTTCGAGTCCGGGCGGCAGTTCGGTGGGCAGGTCTTTGAGACTGTGAACCGCCAGCGCGGCCTCGCCGGCGAGCAACGCCACTTCCAGTTCCTTGGTGAACAGGCCCTTGGGCAGCGACGCTGCCGGATTGGCCAGCGAGGCTTTCTGGAGTTTGTCGCCGGTGGTTTTGATGAGGCGCAGCTCGAAGGCGCGTTCGGGAAAGGCGGCGCGGAGCCGCGCGAGCACGGTGTTCGCCTGCGCGAGCGCCAGGGGGCTCCCGCGGGTGGCCAGCCAGATGGGCGACGGCTCGCTCACGAGCCGTAAGCGAGTTTGGTGCCGCCGGGAGCGGGGCCCGGGGGGGCGCTGAGCAGGGCGGCGACCTTCTCGCGGATGATGGCATCACAGCGGGCGATTTCGTCCCGGCGGTGGCGCAGGCCGTCGTCGGCGATGGCCTGCAGGTCGTCAATGTTGTAGAGGTACACGTCGTCCAGGAGATTCACCTCGGGGTCAATGTCGCGCGGCACGGCGATGTCAATGAGCAGCAGCGGCCGGCCGCGGCGGGCGTGCAGGAGCGGTTCGAGCCGACTTCGGTCGAGCACGTAGTGCGGGGCGGCAGTGCTGCTGATCACGATGTCAATCTTCGCGAACTCGGCGGCCCAGTGATCGAACGGCACCCAGCGGCCGTTGAATTTCGCTGCCAGCGCCTGCGCCCGCTCCAGAGAGCGGTTGGTCACCACCAATCCGGTCGCGCCGCGCGAGAGCAGGGCGCGGGCGGTCTTCTCGCCGGTGTCCCCCGCGCCGATGATGAGGACCGACCGGTCGGCCAGGGAACTGAAGATTTTCTCGGCCAGTTCGACCGCCGCGGCCGCCACCGAGACGCTTCCGCGCTGGATGTCAGTCTCGGTTCGGATTTGCTTGGCCACGTTGAAAGCCCGCTGGAAGGCCTTGTTTAAGCAACGCCCGGTATGTTGGCCGCCCCGAGCCAGTTCGTAGGCTTGTTTCACCTGACCGAGAATCTCCGTCTCGCCGAGCACCATTGAATCCAGGCCGGCCACCACCCGGAACAGGTGAGTCAGACTCTCGGGCTCTGCGTACGCGTACAGGGCTTCGTCCAGGCCGCCGTCGAAGCGGTGGAATTTCAGCAGGAAGCGCTTCAGGGCCGCCAGCGTCTCGGCGGGCTCCGCCGGGGAGGCGGCGTAGATCTCCACCCGGTTGCAGGTCGAGACAATCACGGCTTCATCGGCGACGCCCTCGGCCCGGAGGCTGGCCAGGGCCTGCGGAATCACCGGCCCGGCGAACGCCAGCCGCTCGCGGATTTCCACGGGCGAGGTGCGGTGGCTGAGGCCGACGACGGCGATGCGCATGGCTCAAGGATGGTGGATCCGCGAGAGCAGGTTGAAGCTCCAGAACGTCAGCAAAATGAAGCAGAAACTGCCCAGGGCGGACCAGGCGAACCGCCGGCCGGTCTGGCGATTGAGGCGATGCACCAGCAGCAAACCGAGGTAGAAACACCACACCACCAGCGACCAGATCACCTTGGCATCCCGCGCCCAGAATACCCCCTGGGTCTGCTTCAGACCGAGGGCACCGATCCCCAGACCGAGGGTCAGCAGGGCGAAGCCCGCGATGAGGGTCCACCAGATCACTCGCTCGAGTCTCTCGATTGGTGGCAGCAGCGAGGTGACCGCCCGCAGTTTGTCGAACTTCAGACTGTGCTGCTGACTCAGGTACATCAGCGCCGCCGCCGCGCTCAGGCCAAACGCCCCGTAAGCGAGCAACACGACCGCCGCGTGGGCGCTCGCGTAGTTGCGCAGCTCGGGATTCGTTACCGGGGTTGTCTCCAGTCCGGGCATCAAACCGAAGATGCCGGCGGCCAGGAGCACCGGGGACACGAAGACACCCAGAAACCGCAGTTTTCGCCACAGCCCGACCACCAGGTAAGACGTCGCCGTCACCCAACCGAGAAACATCGTCGCTCCGAACAGATCGTTCACGGGACAGCGCGAAAACGATACGCCCCGTTTGATCATGGCGATGCTGTGCAGGCCCACCGCCGCGAGCAGCAGAATGTAGATCACGCGATTGTCCCGCCGGAAGCCTCGCCGCCAAAGGAAAACGGAGTACAGCGTGCAGAGACCGTACAGCACGACGGCGAAGGCAAACCAATGGCGGTCGGTGACCCAGTCCACCCCGTCAGCCTACGGGGTGGCGAGCGCGCGGGGCAAGTTCCGGTTCGGCCGGGCCCGCGCCATGTTCGGCAGTCGCTGCCGGCGCTCATCGGCTCCGGAACTCCGAAATCGGCCGTTTCAGCGGCCCACTTGGGCGTTGGTTCGGGGAGGGAGGGACGGCTTCGCCGGCAGTGCGGGAGGGAGGTCAGGCGTGGGGCCCAGGCCGGGAGGCAAGGGGGGCAAATGTGCGGTAAGGGTGCGCCAGGCGCGGCGTTCGTCCGGGCTCAAGGCGCTCCAGCGCTCGGCATTCTGCCAGAAGCGGGCGCGTTCGTCAGCGCCCATCGCCGCAAAGCGCCAGTAGGCCTCGACGGATCGGGCCCGGGCTTCGCGGTCCAATGGGCCGAAGGCCGACAATAGGCGTTCCACCGGCTGGCGGCGGACGGGGGCGAGGCGGGCCAACACCGCCTGCTGGTCGCGGGGCGAGAGGTCCAGGAGTCGGAGCAAGGCCCGGGTGGCGTTGGTCTGAGCGCGTTCGTCCAGGGCAGACCAGCGGTGGAGATCGTCTTCCAGGCGGGAGCGGAATTCGGGCGAGGGCGGCGGGGGAGGCTCGGCCCGCAGCGGAGGTTCCGTAGGCAGGCCGGGGGTTGTTGGCAACGGCAACCAGCCGCCATGCGCGGCGAGGCGCTCGGCGCGTTGCGCGGCAGGCAGGGCGTCCCACGCCCGAAGCTGTTGTTCCACGAAGGTTCGCTGGGAGGGCGGCAGGGACGCGATGGCCGCTTGCCGGGCTTCCGGGGCCAGCTCCAGCAAGGGGTCCATGACCACTCGCATCGCCAGGAGACGCAGCCGCCGCTCGCGGGCGGCGGGCGTCAGGTTCTCAAGCGTGGCGAGTTCGCGGCGGAGGAGGGCTTGTTGGGCGGGACTGCGCTTCGCCAGCCAGGCCGCGCGCTCCTCGGGCGTGAGGGCGAGAAGCAGACGCAGCGTATCCATCGTGGCGTTGGCCCGGTCGTGCAACGGGGGCAACGCCGGCGGCATCGGCCGGGAGTCCGGGATCTCTCGCGGGCCGCCGGCGGAACCGGCCGGCGGCGGGGTGGGCTCCACCGCGTTGAGCGCGAGGGCGACCAGCGCCAGCTTGACCGACATGCCCAGCGGCCGCGCCATGAAACTTTACTCAAGCGCCGCGGCCAGGTCGCGGCCCGACGGTAGCGGCCCCTCTGGCAGCACCTGGATGGGGTCGAAATCCTGCCAGAACGGGAGCTGGGCCAGACCTTCGATCGGCAGGGCGGCCAGGCCTTCCGCCAATTCGGTGCGGACCTGCGCCCGGTGATGGGCCTGGATTGCCAGGGTCAAGGCAAGTGCGGCGACGGCGGTGGCCAGGGGCAGCGCGTGGCGCCAATCGGTCCACCAGCGCAACCAGTCGAATGGCCGCACCCGGCGGGGCACCGGTTGCGCGCGCCGGACTTCGGCCAACACGCGGGCGACGAAATGGGATGGCAGGGGAGCCGGCGGCAACTGCCGCAGGGCCTCGCTCAGGGCCAGCTCGTCGGCCCAGCGGTCCGCGGCGGCGGGGTTGGCTCGCACCCACGCCGCGAGGGCCCGCCGCTCGTCGGCGGTCAACGGCCGCCGGGCCACGAGATCCTGCCAGTGCGCATCGTTGGGAGGCGTCATGCCAATCTGGGGGGAAAGAAAACCAGCGGGCGGCGAAAGTTGCGGCCGGGCCTCAGATCTCCCAGTCGCCCGTGCGAAGATACGGCTTCAAGCGCGCCTTGAGCGTTTCCCGGGCGCGATGGATGAGTGACTTGGTCGCGGCCAGCGAGCACCCCAGCACGGCGGCGATCTCCTCGTAGGCCAACTCGTCTTGTTGGCAGAGCAGCAGGGCCGTGCGCTGGTTTTCCGGCAGGTCGCGGATGGCTTCCTCGGTCTTTCGCTCCAGTTCGCCGCGCAACAGGGATTCCACGGGTCCGGCCGTCTGGCGGTCCGGGTACTGGCGCGGGGGGTGGTCGTCCGTGGACTCCGCCGGTTCGAGCGGTTCAGCCGGATGCCGGGAGCGCCGGCGCAGCTCGTTGAGGCAGAGATTTCGAGCGATGGTGAACAGCCAGGTCGAGAAGCGGGCCGTGGGTTGGTACCGCGCCGCCGATTTGAACACCTGAACGAACACCGCCTGCGCCAAATCCTCGGCCTCGGTGGCGTCCGGCAGGCTGCGATAAATGAGATTGAAGACGGGCTGCTGATACCGCTCCACCAGGGCGGCAAACGCCGCCTCGTCGCCGCGCTTGACGCGCAACATCAGCTCGGCATCGGGGTCGGGAGCGGCAGCCACTCTTCCGACCCTACCGAAATCGCGGGCGAGCGACAAGAATCCGGGGCCGGGCCCTGCCGCCCCCCCCGCCGCCTTCGGCCATCCGGGGCGGAGGTGAAACCCGTTCCCTGGAAGCCGGTTTCGTGGATTTGGGAGCGGAATAGTGTCCGTACGACAAAAAAGGATAACTTTTCACCAAAAGCCGGTTAGCCGCTTGCCGGGCAATCGGCTACCCCACTCCCAGCACGCAGGGGCGCCGGAAGAATCCGCCGCCCTGGCGAAGTGCGCGACGACGACGGAAATGCCTATGAACATCACCCGCACCATCAAGTACGAGGCGGATCGGGTAAAGGGGTTTGGCGACGAGGTCATGCGTGTGCCCGGCTGCGAGAAACTCAAGGACTGCATCCAGTGCGGCACATGCTCGGGCGTCTGCCCGTTGAGCGTGTACATGGACTACACGCCGCGCCAGGTGATGGAGCTGACCCGGTTTGACTTCAAAAAGGAGGTGCTGAGCAGCCAGACCATCTGGCTGTGCGCCTCTTGCTACGCCTGTACCTGCGAGTGTCCGCGGGAAATCCGGATCACGGACATCATGTACGAGCTCAAGCAACGGGCGATCCACGAGGGCGTGTATCCGCGGAAGTTTCCCATTCCCGTGCTCGCGCAGGAGTTCGAGAAGATGGTGACCACCAACGGGCGCATCTCGGAAATGCCGCTGGTCATGAAGCTCTTGTTGAAGACCAATCCGCTGGTGGCCATGGGCAACTGGCAGATGGGGTTGGACCTGATGAAAACCGGTCGCTTCTCGCTGGCCTCGGAGCGAATCCAGCACCGCGAGGACCTGACCAAAATGTTCGCCGCCGCCGAGCAGAAAGCCTGAGCCATGAAATACTCCTACTTCCCCGGTTGCTCGCTCAAAGGACTGGGCCGCGCCTACGAAGAGTCCCTCCTGCCGGTGATGAAGCACCTCGGAGTGGACCTGCAGGAACTGGACGACTGGAACTGCTGCGGCGCGACGGCCTACATGTCCGTGGACGAAGCCAAGGCTTGCGTGCTGGCCTCGCGCAATCTCGCCCTGGCCGAGCGGGACGGCAACCATCCCATTTTGGCCCCGTGCAGCGCGTGTTACCTGGTGCTCAACAAGACCAAGCACTACTTGCACGATTACCCGCGGATGAAGGCCACGGTGGAGCGCGCCCTGGGGGCGGTCGGCCTCAAGTGCGAGCGGGACATTCCCGTGCGGCATCCGCTGGACGTGTTGATCAACGACATCGGCTTGGACGCCGTGAAGCTGAAGGTCACCCAGCCGCTCAAGGGGCTGAAGGTGGCGCCGTACTACGGCTGCCAGATCGTGCGGCCCTACGCCACGTTCGACGACCAGGCGAACCCGACCACCATGGACCGGCTGCTGGAAGCCCTCGGGGCCACGGTGGTGCGCTACCCGCTGAAGACCAAGTGCTGCGGCGGCAGCCTCACCGGCACCATCCCGGAGGCGGGGATCCGCATGGTGTACATCCTGTTGAACGAAGCGAAGAAGCGCGGCGCCGATTGCCTGGCGACCGTGTGCCCGCTGTGCCAGTTCAACCTGGATGCCTACCACGCGGCGGTGCGCCGGCAATACGGGGACGTGCTGCTCCCCACCGTCTGTTTCTCCCAGCTCATGGGGCTGGCCTTCGGCTTGCCGGAGCGCGACCTCGCCCTCCGCCGCGCCGCCGTCCCGCTCCGCTGGCGGCCGTCTGCCCCGGCTCAGGCCGGCGCCGCCCAACCCGTGCCTGCTTGAACCTCTCTCCGTCATGCGTATGAACACCCCTCGCGAAGAACTACGGATCGGATTCTACGTTTGCCACTGCGGGCACAACATCGCTGCGACGGTGGACTGCGAAGCCGTCGCCCGCTACGTGGGCCAACTGCCGCACGTGGCGCTGTCGCGCGACTACAAGTACATGTGCTCGGACCCCGGCCAGGAACTCATCCAGCAGGACATTCGCGAGCACAAGCTCAACCGGGTGGTGGTGGCGTCCTGCTCGCCGCTGCTGCACGAGCATACCTTCCGCGGCGCGACCGAGGCGGGCGGTCTCAACCCATTCTTCTTCCACATGGTCAACATCCGGGAACACAACTCCTGGGTGCATACGGACCCGAAGGAAGCCACCGAGAAGGCCAAAGCCCTCGCCCGGGCGGCGATCGAGCGGGTGGCTCACCACAAGGCGCTGGAGGTCAAGCGGGTCAAGATTCACGCGGACGTGCTCGTGGTCGGCGGCGGCATTGCGGGCATCCATGCTGCCATGACCCTCGCCAACGCCGGCAAGAAGGTGTACCTCGTCGAGCGCGAGCCGACCATCGGCGGCCACATGGCCAAATTTGACAAGACCTTCCCCACGCTGGACTGCGCGGCCTGCATCCTCACGCCGAAGATGTCCGCGGTGGGCAACCATCCGAACATCACCCTCTGGAGCTACTCCGAGGTATCCAAGGTGGACGGCTTCGTCGGCAACTACAAGGTGACCGTCCGGCACAAGCCCCGCTACATCGTCGAGGACGCTTGTGTGGGCTGCCTCGAGTGCATTGACGCGTGCGTGTACAAAACGCCGAAGTTCGAGGACGAGTTCAACGAGGGTCTGGGCAAACGCAAGCCGGTCTTCATTCCCTTCCCGCAGGCCACGCCCCAGGTGGTCATGATTGACCCGGACACCTGCCTCAATCTCAAGACGGGCAAGTGCAAGAAAACCTGTGTGGAAGCCTGCGCCGATCGCATGGCGATTGACTTCAACCAGAAGGAGACCTTCGATGAAATCGAGGTCGGAACGATCATCGTTGCGACCGGGTTCAAGACCTTCGACGCCCGGCGGGTTCCCGCCTATGGCTACGGCGTCTATCCGAACGTGTACACGGCGTTGGAAGTCGAACGCCTGGTTAACGCCTCCGGCCCCACCGGCGGCGAGGTTGTCACCCGCGATGGCCGGCGTCCCCGGGCGATTGGCATCATCCATTGCGTCGGCAGCCGCGACAAGAAGACCAATGTCTGGTGCTCGCGCGTCTGCTGCATGTACTCGATGAAGCTGGCGCTGCTGCTCAAGGAGCATACCGGCGCCGAGATCTACAATTTCTACATTGACATTCGCACGCCCGGCAAAGGCTACGAGGAGTTCTACAACAAGCTGTTGGACGAGGGCGTTCACTTCATCCGCGGGCGGGTCGGTGAAGTCACCGATTGGGCGATGACCCCGGAGGAGGAGGGCAAGCTGACCATCCGCGTCGAGGATACGCTGGCCGGTTACGTGCGCCGGATTCCGGTGGACATGGTGGTGCTGGCCACGGGCCTCGAACCCCAGCAGGACGCCCAGGACGTGCGGCGTTTGTTCAACCTCAGTTGCGGCGGCGAGGGCTGGTTCCTCGAGCGGCACCCGAAACTTGCCCCGGTGAGCACTTTCACCGACGGCATCTTCATTGCCGGCGGTTGCCAGGGACCGCGGGACATTCCCGACACCGTGGCCCAGGCGGGCGCGGCCACGGCCGAGTGCCTGGCGTTGATTGACAAGGGCTACGTCGAGCAGGAGCCGAACACGGCTTTCATCCTGGCGGAGGAATGCTCCGGCTGCAAATCGTGCATCCCGCTCTGTCCCTACACGGCAATCACGTTTGACGAAAACGCCAAGGTCGCCGTCATCAACGAGGCGCTGTGCAAAGGTTGCGGCACCTGTGTGGCGTCCTGTCCGTCCGGCTCGATCGTTCAGAACCTGTTTGAAGACGACGAAGTCTTCAGCGAAATCCAGGGAGTGCTCGCTTATGACTAAGGAATGGAAGCCACGGATCGTGGCGTTCTTCTGCAACTGGTGCACCTACACTGCCGCCGACCTGGCGGGCGTGTCCCGGCTCAAATACGCCGCCAACGTGCGGGTTATCCGGTTGATGTGCTCCGGCCGCGTGGACCCGCAATTCATTCTCGAGGCCCTGACCCGCGGTGCGGATGGCGTGCTGATTGGCGGTTGCCACCCCTTCGATTGTCACTACGTCGAGGGCAACTACAAGATGCTCCGCCGGTTCCAGCTCCTGAAGCGGATGCTGGCGGACATGGGCATCGAGGGCCAGCGCGTCCGCCTGGAATGGATCTCCGCCGCGGAGGGCGACAAGGTCAAACGGGTCATCAACGAAATGACCCAGCAGATTCAAGCCATCGGCCCGCTCGGCTTCCCGGACAAGGTCGCGGACTGGGACCGGGAGCTGACCGAACTCGAACACCGCGCCACCGCCGCTGCCGCCGCCGGCTGTGCGTGCGGCGATCCCCGGCCGGCGGCCGCGAAACCGGAGGTGGCCCATGTCTAAACCCAAACTTGGCATCTATTGGTGTGCGTCGTGTGGCGGCTGCGAAGAGACGGTGGTGGACCTTGCCGAAGACATCCTCGGCGTCGTTGAAAAGGTGGACATCGTCCTGTGGCCGGTGGCGATGGACTTCAAGTACGACGACCTGCGCGCGATGCGGGACCAGTCCATTTTTGCCACGCTGCTCAACGGCGCGATCCGCTCGACCGAGCAGGAGGAAATGGCCCATCTGTTGCGCCGCAAGAGCCAGTACCTCATCGCCTACGGCTCCTGCGCCGTCACCGGCGGCATTCCCGGCCTCGCCAACCAGTTCTCGCGCGAACAGATCCTCAAGTACGTGTATGAGGAGACGCCCAGCATGGTGAACGCGGAGAAAGTCCGCCCGCAGGTGAAGTTCGCGGAGGCCGGTCGGGAGGTCCATCTCCCGGAACTGTGGCACGTCGTGCGCTCCCTGGATCAGGTCGTGGACGTGGACTTCTATGTGCCCGGCTGCCCGCCGACCCCGAACATCACGCGGGAGGCGGTCAACGCCCTGCTCAGCGGCAAGCTGCCTCCCAAGGGCAGCGTGCTGTGTCCGGACAAGGCGCTATGCGACGAATGCCCCCGCAAAGAGAGCAAGCCCACGAATGTGGCGTTCGTTGAGTTCAAGCGGCCGCACCAGCAATTGCTGGACCCTGCCAGGTGCTTCCTCGCCCAGGGCGTGGTCTGCATGGGCCCGGCCACGCGGTCCGGCTGCGGCGCGCAATGCACGACCGGCAACATGCCCTGCACCGGCTGCTTTGGCGGCACCTCCCGGGTTCGCGACCAGGGCGCCAAAATCCTGTCTTCACTCTGCGCCAACATTGAGGCCCGGGACGAAGCCGGCATCAACAAGGCGCTGGAGGGCATCCCTGATCCGGTCGGCACGTTTTATCGCTATGGTCTGGCCAAAAGCCTTCTCCGCCGCCGCCTGGATTTGTCCGCCATCCCGGGTAACGGCCAACACTGACACGCCATGAATCAAGAAGCTCAAAAGGTTTGGAATCAGGGCGCTGCCCGCGCCAACGCCCGCTACGAGCTGGGCCGCCGCCGCTTCACCGTGGATCCCATCACCCGCCTCGAGGGCCACGGCAAGATTGACATCTTCCTCGATGACAAAGGGGACGTCGAGCGCGCCTACCTGCAGGTGCCCGAATTGCGGGGCTTCGAGGTATTCAGCCTCGGCCGCCCTGCCGAGGACATGCCCCAGATCACCAGTCGCATTTGCGGGGTCTGCCCCACCGCGCACCACATGGCCGCCACCAAGGCATTGGACGACCTCTATCAGGTCCAGCCCACCCCCGCCGGCCGCAAGATCCGCGAGCTGGTCTATAATGCCTTCATGCTCGAGGATCACGCCTTGCATGTCTACGTGCTGGGCGGGCCGGATTTCATTGTCGGTCCGGAGGCGCCGAAAGCCGAGCGCAACATCATCGGCGTCATCAACAAGGTGGGGCTGGAGGTGGGCAAGAAGGTCATCTCCATGCGGCGCCGGGTGCGGGAGATCATTGCCTACTTCGGCGGCAAAGTCGTGCATCCGGTGCTGGGACTGCCCGGCGGCGTCTCGAAGGCGTGCGATCCTGCCGAGCTGCCCAAGCTCCAGGAGGTGGCGAGGGACAGCCTCGAATTCGCGCTCTTCACGAACCAGGTGTTTCACGACCTCGTGCTGAAGAACTCGGATTACGTGAACATGATCACGAGCGATCCGTTCACCCATCGCACCTATTACATGGGCATGGTGGACGAACGGAACCGGGTCAACTTCTACGACGGCCTGCTGCGGGTGGTGGATCCCAACGGCCGGGAATACGCCAAGTTCCCGGCGCAGAAGTACCGCGACTACGTGGCCGAGCATGTCGAGCCCTGGAGCTACATGAAGTTCTGCTACCTCAAGCCGCTGGGCTGGCAGGGCTTCGACGAAGGGCCCAAGAGCAGCATTTACGCGGTGGCGCCGCTGGCGCGCTTGAACGCCGCCGATGGCATGGCCACGCCCCTGGCGCAGCAGGCGGCCGAGGAGTACTTCCAGACCCTCGGCGGCAAGCCGGTCCACCATACGCTGGCCAACCACTGGGCGCGCGTCATCGAGATGATTCAGGCCGCCGAAACCATGGTGGCGCTGCTGGATGATCCGGAGATCACCAGCCCGGACGTCCGTACCGTGCCCACCCAGAAACCCGCCGTCGGCATCGGGGTGATTGAGGCGCCCCGCGGCCTGCTCTTCCATCACTACGAGACGGACGACCGCGGCCTCATCCGCAAGGCCAACATGATCGTGGCCACCCAGAACAACGCGGCCCGCATCGCCATGAGTGTGGAACGCGCCGCCAAGGGGCTCATCAAGGATGGCCAGGTCAGCGACGGACTCCTGAACAAGGTCGAGATGGCCTTTCGCGCCTACGATCCGTGTCTGGGCTGCGCCACCCACTCCCTGCCCGGCCATCTGCCGCTTGCGGTCAACATCTTCAATCGGCGCCGTGAATTGGTCCGGCAACTAACCCAGGACTGACGTCCGCGTCGGGCGGGCACTGCAAGTCTCTCCTCGCTGATCATGAGCGCGCTTTGCGGATACTTACCGCCCAGGGACGCCGACCGAGCGACCGCGGCTTTCTGTGACGGCGAGCCGGTCCGGAGCGGGGTGTTCCCGAGCGGCAGCGCCGCCGGAGAACGAGTGCTCGTGCTGGGCCTGGGCAACGACATTCTGAGTGACGACGCCGTGGGATTGACGGTCGCCCGCGCCGTGCGCGCGGCGGTCCGCGATGTTGCCACCATTCGCGTGGTGGCCACCGAGGAGATGGGGCTCTCGCTTCTCGACTTCATCGCGGGCCACCGTGAATTGATCATCGTGGATGCGATCCAGACCGGCCGGGCTGCTCCGGGCACGCTGCACGAGATTGACGGCGACGCCCTGTGCGTGCTGCCTCGCATTTCGCCGCACTTTCTCGGGGTCGGCGAGATCCTGACCCTCGGCCGGCAACTGGGGCTGGCCATGCCCGAACGGGTCAAAATCTTTGCGATCGAAGTCGCCGACCCCTTCACCCTCGGGACGGAACTGACCCCCGCGGTGGCAACGGTCGTGCCGGAGGCGGTCAGTCGCGTCCTCGCTTGCGCCCGCGAACGGTCGGTGGCGACCGAAGTCGAATCGGTCTGACCGCGTCCCAATTCTCAGCCGGCCCTAGCTCATGTGAGCCGGCGCGGCGCGGATCTGGAGAAGCCGTCGGTGAATGGCCGCACTGCGGCTGCCGTCAGCTTGAGGATTGAAAACGGGGCGTCGGCCCCTAGCCTTTCTTCGACATGAAATTTACCCCCTACTTGGTGTGGCTCGGTTTGTTGAGCGGCGGGGTTGCCGTCGCGGCCGAAGCCACCTTCAAACCTCTCTTCAATGGCAGAGACCTCGCCGGCTGGCAGGGCAATGCCGAACTCTGGTCGGTCCAGGACGGCGCCATCACAGGCGTGACGAAGGATGATCCGAAGCTCACGCACAATACGTTCCTGGTCTGGACCAACGGTCTGCTGGACGACTTCGAGCTCCGCCTCAAGTATCGCATCGTCGGCGGCAACTCGGGCATCCAGTACCGCAGCGCGGTGCGGAGTCAGGGCAAGTTCGGTCCGATCGTGGGCGGTTATCAGGCCGACTTCGAGGCCGGCAAGTCCTACTCGGGTATTCTCTACGAAGAAGGCGGTCGCGGCATCCTGGCCCAGCGCGGCCAAAAGGTGCGGATCACGGCGGACCCGGCCGACGCCAACAAACCGCGGATCGAAGTGACGGGCTCGGTGGGCAACTCGGACGCGATCCAGGCCCGGATCAAGCGCGAGGACTGGAACGACTATCTCATCATCGCCCGGGGCAACCACCTGCAGCACTTCATCAATGGCCAGCAAACGGTGGACGTGCTGGACGAGCAGGCGAACAAGGCCATCCGGTCGGGCGTGCTGGCACTGCAGATCCACGTGGGCCCGCCGATGATCGTCCAGTTTAAGGACATCGAACTCAAGCGCCTCAAGCTCGCCGACAAGAAGAAGGTTGTCCTGACCGCCGGCACCCCCAGTCACGGCCCGGGCGAACACGAACACAACGCCGGCATCTTGCTCCTCAACCAGTGCCTCCAGGGCCATCCCGGCCTGCTGACGAGCTATTACCTCAACGGCTGGCCCAAGGACCCCACCGCTTACGACAACGCGGACGCGATCCTCATTTATTGCGACGGCGGCGGCGGCCACCCGTTCGTCCAGAGCGACCACTTGAAGATTATTGACGAGAAGGTCCGGGGCGGGGCCGGGATTGGCTGCCTGCATTACGCGGTGGAAGTTCCGAAGGACAACGGCGGGCCGGAGTTCCTCCGTTGGCTTGGCGGCTACTTCGAGACCCATTGGTCGGTGAACCCGCATTGGTTTGCCGAGTTCAAGAGCCTTCCCCAACACCCGGTCACCAGCGGCGTCAAGCCGTTTGGGGCGCAGGACGAGTGGTACTACCACATGCGCTTCCCTGAGGGCATGAAAGGCGTGACTCCCATTCTCAGCGCGCTGCCGCCGGAAAGCACGCTGAGCCGGCCCGACGGCCCGCACAGCGGCAATCCGGACGTCCGCGCGGCGGTCAAGGACCGGAAGGAATCGCAGCATGTCATGTGGGTGTTCGAGCGGCCCGACGGCGGGCGCGGCTTCGGATTCACGGGCGGGCACTTCCACAAGAACTGGGGCGGCGACGACTTCCGCAAGGTGGTGCTCAACGCCATCGCCTGGATGGCGCACGCGGAGGTGCCGCCCAACGGCGTCGAGTCCGCGGTCACCCCCGACGACCTCAGGGCGAACCTCGATCCCAAGGGGCGTTGAAGGCCGCGGCGGGCGCGGTATCGGAATCGCCGCCGCCGGCCGATCCGCCACGTGGTGGCTGATCCACGGGGGCGGACCGTCCGGCTTCAGGGCGGCGGTGGCAACTTTTGAATTTCCGCCGGCTATGAGGATCATTGGTGGCATCGCTGCGGGACGATTGCTCAAAGCGCCTGGCGGACTGTCCGTTCGCCCCACGCCCGACATCGTCAAGCAGGCGCTCTTCAATCGCCTGGGCGGACGGGTCGCCGGGGCGCGCGTTTTGGAGCTGTTCGCAGGCTCGGGCGCGCTGGGGCTCGAGTGCCTGAGCCGGGGAGCGGCCGAGGTGGTCGCGGTGGAGCGGGCGTCACGCCACGCGGCATTCATCCGCGGCAACCTCGCGGAGGCGGGGCTGGACGCGAGCCGGTTCGAGTTGCGCACGCAGGAAGTTTTCCCGGCCCTGCGGCAACTGGCGGCGGCGGGCCGCCGGTTTGACCTGATTCTGGCCGATCCGCCGTTCGGCGAGAAGAACGTCGGCCGCCGGTCCACCTCGGATTCGCAAGCGCTGCTGGACGAGCCCGCCTTGCCGTACCTGCTGGAGGACGCGGGCGTGTTCGTCCTGGGCCACACGCACCGGGACACGCTCACGATCACCCCGGCGTGGCGGGTCGCGAAGGAACTCCGCCACGGCGATTCGGTGATGACGTTCCTGGAAAAAGCCGGGACCGGGGCGGCCGACACGCTGGCCACGGTCCCGCCGGTGGAAGCCTGAACCGGCGGTTCCGCGAGGGGCGGTGCGTCAACCGTTCGCCGCGCGCGCGGAGCGCATGGTTTCCACGAAGCGCCCCGCCAGGCGCGTGAGTTGTGGCCAGTCCTCGGCCTCGAGAATCTTCGCCGACACGAGCGAGGACCCGGCGCCGACGGCCACGCAGCCGGCCTGAACCAGGGCGGGGATGGTCTCGAGGTCCACGCCGCCGGTGGGCACCAGCCGCAGGTGCGGGAGGGGCGCGCGCAACGCCTTCACGTAGCCGGCGCCCAGGCCGTCCGCCGGGAAGAGTTTCACGAAGTCTGCGCCGGCCTCGTGGGCCTGCTGGGCTTCGGTGGGCGTGTAGGCGCCCAGCATGACGGGTTTGCCCGCGGCGTGCGCCACGGCGATCAAGTCGGTCCGGCAGATCGGGCTGACCACGAATTGCGCTCCAGCCGCAATCGCCGCCGCAGCCGTGGCCGCGTCCAGGACCGTGCCGACGCCCACCAGGCCGCACGGCCCCAGCGTCGCCGCCGTCGCGCGGATGGCGTCCAGCGCGTTGGGCGTGGTCATGGTGACCTCAACGGCGATCACGCCGCCCGCCACCAGGGCCTCCGCCAGGGCCGGCACCTGGCGGGCGTTGCGCGCCCGCACCACGGCGATGACGCCGGGATCGAGCAGCCGTTGGATGATGGCTTCGCGAGTGAGCTGAGGGACCATGGGGCGTGAGGGGGTGGGTGCCCGGCGGAGCGCGGGGCGGGGCAGCGCGGCCGGCGGGCGGATCGCGCGGCGCCCCGGGGCTCGGCGATCAGCCCAGCGAGTCCACGAAGCCCTGCATCGCTTCTTCCTGCGCGGCGATGGACTCGACCAGCTTGAACTGCGTCCGGCAGCGGTCGAGGTTGTGGTCCGGCCGGTGAACGCGGAAGTACGTGTCCCCGTTCAAGTGGTCGGTCAGAAAGCGGATGCCGATGGTGAAGGTGATGAGCTTGCCCGCGAAGGCCAGGTACCGGCGCTCGGCCGGGGTCAGGAAGTCGCGGGTGGCCTCGATGTAACCGCGCGCCAGCGCCTGGAACATGGGCATGAGCATTTGCACCTTCGAGAGATCCTTCTCGTCCTCCATGGTCGGGCTGGTGGTGGTGCGGACCATGTCGCCGAAGTCGTAATGGATCAGCCCGGGCATCACGGTGTCCAGGTCCACCACGCACAGCGCGCGGCCGGTTTCCCAGTCGAGCATCACGTTGTTGAACTTGGTATCGTTGTGGGTGATCCGCTCCGGGATTTCGCCGCGGGCGTGGGCGTCCAGCAGCGTCCCGATCCACGATTCCTGGGCGAGGGCAAACTCCACTTCCTTGCGCGCTCCGGCGAGGCGGTTGGCATGGTTGGCGGCAATGGCCTCCTGCAGGGCCGCGAACCGTTTGCGCGTGTTGTGGAAGTCGGGAATCGTCTCATGCAGACGCGCAC
>CAYNCT010000038.1:0-26864 GCA_964396005.1 uncultured Verrucomicrobiota bacterium
CCGTGGGGACGTCGGCAGCGTCAAGGCCGCGGTGGACGCCGGGGCCAAGGCGGCGGCGAAGGTGGGCGAACTCATCAGCTCCCACATCATCGCGCGCCCGCACGAAGACCTCCTCAAGTCGTTCCTCGGCGAGCCCGTGGCGGCCAGGAAGTGACGTCACCGGACCTACCCACCCCAAATCCTTCTTTTCAACATTATGGCACAACAAGCGATTGGCATGATCGAATGCAAGGGCCTGTGCGCGCTGCTCGAGGCGAGCGACGCGGCGCTGAAGGCCGCGAACGTCACCCTGGTCGGTTGGGAGAAAATCGGCAGCGGCTACGTGACCTCCTTCTTCCGCGGCGACGTTGCGGCGGTCAAGGCGGCCACGGATGCCGGCGCGGCGGCGGCCGCCCAGGTCGGCCAGGTGATCAGCGTGCAGGTCATTCCCCGCCCGCACGAGGGCCTGAGCGCCCTCGGCAAATGGTTGCAGTGACGTCGAGCACCGCATGGAGGCTCAAGCTCCCGATGTGACTCGCGCGCCGGCGGAGGGGGCTGTACGCTGTTCCCAAGGTGCTCTCGGGTACGTCGCTCGATGAAAATCCTCGTCGCCAACCTCGGCTCGACCTCGCTCAAGTGGCGAGCGACCGATGCCGCCGCTGCCCTTCCGGCGGGCACGGGTCGGGCTGCTTGGGCGCGCTCGCTTGAGCCGGCGGTGGCGGCGAATATCCTCGCGGCATGAACTATCGAGAACGCATCTCCATTGATCCGGGCATCCGCAGCGGCAAGCCCTGCATCCGCGGCACGCGCATCGCGGTGGCCGATGTGTTCGATTACCTGGGCGGCGGCATGAGTATTGAGGAGGTTCTGGAAGATTTTCCCGACCTTACCGCCGAAGACATTCGAGCGTGCTTCGCCTTCGCTGCCGACCGTGACCGCCGCCTCAACGTGGTGCCGCATGAAGCTGCTGTTTGATGAGAATCTCTCGCCCAAACTGCCCCGTGACCTGGCAACGCTCTTCCCCGACAGCGCGCATCTGCGGGAGTGCGGATTGCGCGGCCGGTCCGATGGGGAAGTCTGGGCGTACGCTGGCGCCAACAACTTCACCATCATCACGAAGGACTCGGACTTTTAGCAAAGGAGTTTGCTTAGTGGTCCGCCGCCGAAAGTCGTCTGGCTTCGCCTGGGAAACTGCACCCGGGCGCAGCTCGTTCGCCTCATCACGATCCACGCGCAGGACATTCGCGCCTTCGAGTGCGCCCCGTTCGAGTCCTGTCTCGTCCTGTCTTAGGAGGGTGGTACGGTGCAAGCCTGCCGAACCCGGTCTGGAGCGTCTGGGGCGGGCAGTGCTCATCGTCGGAGGGAGTTTGTTCGAGTTCGTCGCGCAATGAAAATCCTCGTCGCCAACCTCGGCTCGACCTCGCTCAAGTGGCGGCTGTTTGATTTCGCGAACGGCGCGGAATCGCTGCTGCACAAGGGCGGCTTCGAGCGGGTGACCGATTACGCCGCGGCCATCGAGGACTGCCTCGGCCAGCTTAAGCAAGCCGGCGTCATCCACAGCGAGGCGGAACTTGCCGGCGTTGGTTTCAAGACGGTCATCGCCAGGGACGTGACCGGTTGCGTCCGGCTCACGGAGGAAATCCTGCGCGCGATGGAGGCCTACAACGGTTTGGCCCCGGCGCACAATCCGCCGTACATCGCGGGCATCCGGCAGTTTGCCCGGCGGATGCCGGCAACGCCCCTGGTGGGCTTGTTTGAAACGGCCTTCTACCAGTGGGCGCCGGAGCCCGCCAAACGCTATGCGGTGCCCGCGGCGTGGCACGACCTCGGCGTCCGCCGCTGGGGATTCCACGGCGCTAGTCACAAATTCATCGCCGAGCGCAGCGCCGAATTGCTGGGCCGTGCGGACGTGGCGAGGCGGGTGCAGAATCTGTATCGGGACGGCGGCGTCACGCCGGTGAATGCCCCGCCATTCCGGGTGATCTCCTGCCACCTTGGCGGCAGCTCCTCGGTCACGGGGATCCTCGACGGTGTGGCCATCGGCAACAGCCTGGGGATGAGCCCGCAATCCGGACTGCCGCACAACAACCGCGTCGGCGACCTCGATGCGTTTGCGCTGGGGTACGTCATGCGCGCCACCGGGATTTCGCTGGAAGAGGCCGAGCGCCTGTTGAGCAAGGAAGCGGGCTTGAAAGGTCTGAGCGGCGGCTACACCGACCTGCGCGACCTGCAGGCGCAAATCGCTGCGGGCAATGAGCGCGCCCGGCTCGCCGTGGAGTTTCTGGCGCACGAGGCGCGGCGCTGGATCGGCTCCTACCTCCTGCAGTTGAACGGACTGGACGCGCTCGTGTTCACCGCCGGCATGGGCGAAAACGAGCCGACAATCCGCGCCTTGATCACGGCCCGGCTCGAACAGCTCGGCATTGTCCTCGACCCGGTGAAAAACGCCGCCGTCAAGGGGGCCGAGGGAGACATCAGCGCGCCCGAGTCGCGGGTGAAGTTGCTGGTGATCCCCACCAACGAGGAACTGGTGGTCGCCCGCGAGGTCCGACGCCTTTTGGCCCCGTCCTGAGTCCATGCGCTTGCTCGTTCATCACCTGCTGCCCTGTCCCGCCTTCACCTCGGGCCGATCCTGGCGATCGGTGTGGGCGAAGACGGTCGGCGCCGATTTTTCCCCGGCCCCACTTGGCCGGCGCAACCCCTGTCGCCAACGACCGTAGCTGATTAACCTCATCCAAAAACGAATTATGCCCCAAGCCATTGGAATGCTCGAAACCCGCGGCCTCGTCGCCCTCGTCGAGGGCACTGACGCCATGTTGAAAGCCGCGAACGTGGAACTCGCCGGCCCGATGACGCAGGTCGGCAACGCACTGGTCACCGCCGTCGTCATCGGCGATGTCGCGGCCGTAAAAGCGGCCGTGGACGCGGGCGCGCAAGCCGTCAAGTCCATCAACGGCGAGGTGGTTAGCGTTCATGTGATCGCCCGCCCGCACGCCGACGTCGAGGCCGTGCTTCCGAAGAAGAAGTAAGCCCGGGGGCGGGAAGTCCGTCGTCGGTTGCCGGTTCTCCCTGGCCCCGGCGGGCGCGTAACCGACGGCCGCCCCCGCTGCTCCCGTCTCGACTCACCATTCGAGAGGCTCGCCACCCCATGTTTCTCGCCAAGGTCGAAGGCTCCGTTGTCGCGACGAAAAAGGATCCCGGCATGACCGGCCGCAAGCTGTTGTTGCTGCGCCCCATGCTGGTGGACGAAAAGGATCCCACCCGGTTCCGTCCGGGATCGAATACGATCGTCGCGGTGGACAGCGTGGGCGCCGGCGAAGGCGAACTGGTCTTGTTCTGTCAGGGCAGTTCCGCGCGGCTGGCGCCCGGCCTTAAAGACTGTCCCGTGGACGCGGTCGTGGTGGGCATCGTGGACACGGTGGATGTCCTGGGGCGGCAGATTTTCAGCGCCCGGAACCCAGCCTGAAGCGAACCTTGCCGCGATGCCTCCGCGTACACCGCCCCGCCTCCTGGAAACCTTGGTAATCTGCTAGCCCATGAGCACGACCGCCCCTGTTAACGAAGCCCTGATCCGTGAGGTTGTCAGCGAAGTCTTGAGCCGTTTGGGCAAAGGCGCGTCGGCGCCTCCGCCGCCGGCAGTCAACCCCTCCTGCGGTTGTCCGGCGCAGGCGAAGGCTCCGGGAGCGGCGCGGCGCGGAACGTTCGGCGTGTTTCAGAATGCCGACGAGGCGTGTGCCGCCGCGCAGGCGGCCTACCTGCAACTCTCCGAGAAGGGCGTCGCCGGCCGCGCCCGGGTGGTGCAGATCGTCAAGGACCTGTGCTTCGCTCATGCGCAGGAGTGGGCGCGCATCGAACTGGCGGAAACGAAGATCGGCCGGCTGGATCACAAGATCGAAAAACTCCTCGGCCAGCGCGGGATTCCCGGCGTGGAATTCCTGAACCCCTACGGTCTGAGCGGCGATCATGGGATCACCCTCGAGGAGTACGCCCCGTTTGGGGTCATCGGTGCCGTGACCCCCAGCACGCACTCGATCCCCACGATGGCGTGCAACATCATCAGCATGGTGGCGGCGGGTAACGCCGTGGTTTTCAACGCCCACCCCGGCGCTTACCAGTGCGCGGTCACGGCGGCCCGCGTCATCAACGAGGCGATTCACCGCGAGCTGGGCATCGAGAACCTCGCCTGTATCGTGGATCCGCCCACCCTCGAATCGTTCAACGCCATCGCCCGCAACGAGCACGTCCGTCTGCTCTGTGTGACCGGCGGTCCCGGCGTGGTGAAGGCGGCCATGACCAGCGGCAAGCGCGCCATTTGCGCCGGGCCGGGCAATCCGCCGGTGCTGGTGGACGGCACCAGTTGCCTGGCCAACGCCGCGCGCTGCGTGGTACGCGGCGCGGCCTACGACAACAACCTGCTGTGCATTGGCGAAAAGCAGGTGTTTGTCCTCGAGCCGTTCTTCGATCGTTTCCTCGCGGAACTCGAGAAAGCCGGCGGCCATCGGCTCACCGAGGCGCAGGTGGAACGCCTGGCCAGGGCGGCCTTCGTCATTCCGCCCGGCACCGGCGCGGGCTGCGGTCACCCGGTGGTCAATCGCGATCTCGTCGGTCGCGACCCCGAAGTGCTCGCGCGGGCGGCGGGCGCGAACGTTCCGGCGGGCACGCAGTTGCTGTTCGCCGAGACCCCCGCGGATCATCTGTTTGTGGACGAAGAACAGATGATGCCGTTTTTGCCGATCGTGCGGGTCAAGACGGTCGAGGAGGGCATCGCGCACGCCAAGCGGTCCGAGCGGGGCTACAAGCACTCGGCCATGATCCATTCCCACGACGTGGCGCACATGACGGCGATGGCCCGCGCGCTGGAGACCACGCTGTTTGTGAAGAACGGGGCGTGTGTGGCGGGACTGGGCAACGGCGGCGAAGGGTACGCCAACTTCAGCATCGCCACCACCACGGGGGAAGGCATCTGCAATCCGCGCACCTTCACGCGCGTGCGCCGCTGCGTGATGGTGGACAAATTGAGGATTTTTTGACCGCCCATGACCGACCAGACGCGCCAAGCCAAAAGGACCGCGAACCGCTGTCCGCTGCCGGCCGCGCACGCCGGGGCCGTCTCGGGGCTCGGGCGTCCCAAAGGCCGCGTTCCGGCGCGTGCCGGCTGTAAGCAAGTTCGGTCGGGTCGGTTCACGCTTCAACGCCCATGCTCCTAGCCCGCGTCGAAGGTTCCGTGATCGCGACCCGCAAACACCCCAGTTATGAAGGGTGGCGGTTGCTGATCTGTCAGCCCATCAACGGCGCGGGGCAGCCGGAAGGCGTGCCGCAGGTGGCGATTGACCCCCACGGCGCCGGCCTGCATGAGCGCGTGATCATTTCGTCGGATGGCCTCGCCACCCGGCTCGCGGTGGGCGATCCCCGCAGTCCGGCCCGCTGGATGATCATCGGGCTGGTGGATGATCTGGAATCCGGCGGGGCCGGTGACGCGGCGCCGACAGCCGCCCGGCCGGCGACTCCTTCCACGACGGTATGAGACTGGGTACCGTCATCGGTCGCGTGACCCTCAGCAAGGCGATCCCGCAGTTCCGCGGGGGCCGCTGGTTGCTCATCAGCCCGTTCACGCGGGAGCATTTTCAGCATCGGCACGACCCGCCCGTTGGCCTGAGTCGCGATCCCTCGCTGGTGGCCTACGACAGTCTCGGCGGCGGCGCGGGGGACACGGTGGGCTTCAGCGAGGGGCGGGAGGCCGCGATGCCTTTCGAGCAGCCCACGCCGGTGGACGCGATCACCGTGGCGATCGTGGACGACGTTTTCTATTCACCTCAGACCTGACGACCGTGGCGCCCGGCGCCGGCCCGTTTCCATGAAACAAGTTCTCAGCCAACGCGACGTGGAAGAGATGATTCGGCAGGGCGCCGATTTGCGCGCCATTCCGGCGGACGCCATTCTCACGCCCTCTGCTCGCGACCTGCTGCGCGACGCGTTGGACCATCCGCGTTCGCCGGCGGCGACGGAAAGCAGCGGGAGGGCCGGGGCCGCGCCCGGTCCCGCGCAGGCCCGGCCACCGGCCGCACCGCTCAGCTCCAAAGCGCCAAAGGCTGAGCTGGAGACTTTCTTCAACTCGGCTTACGCGCACGAGCTCAAGCTCCAGATTTGCGAGATGGGCAAGCGCCTGTGGCAGCGCGCCTACGTGGACGGCAACGGCGGCAACATGGCCATCCGCGTGGGCGAGGACATCGCGATCTGCACCCCGACCCTGGTGAGCAAGGGCTCCCTGAAGCCCGAGGACATGTGCCTCGTGGACTTCGAAGGCAACCAGCTTCTCGGCACCAAGAAGCGCACCAGCGAGATCTTGATGCACCTGCAGATCATGAAGCGGCAGCCAAAGGCCGTGGCCACCTGTCATTGTCATCCGCCCTACGCGACCGGCTTCGCGGTGGCGGGCATCGCGCCGCCCACGTGCATGTTGCCCGAGTACGAGGTCTTCTGCGCCGTGGCCGTGGCGCCCTATCGCACGCCCGGCACGCCCGAGATGGGCAAGCTCGTGGCCGACCTGGTAGATCAGCACAACACGATCCTCATGGCCAACCACGGTGTGGTGACCTGGAGCCACAACAATATCGAGGAAGCCTACTGGCGGATGGAGATTATCGAGGCCTACTGCCGGACGCTGCTGGTGACCGCGCAACTCGGCGTGAAGCCCAACACCTTCTCGCCGCAACAGCTCCAGGATCTGCTCAAGATCAAGCAGAGCCTGGGCTACGTGGACCCGCGCTACGGTCTCAAGGAGTGCGAACTGTGCGACAACGATGAATGGCGGCCGGGCGTAACCTGTCAGGTGCCGGCCCGCGCCGAAGCCGCCACGGGCTACGACGCCGAGGCGGAGGCGGTGGTGCAGGCCGTGACCGACCAAATCATGGCGCAGCTCAAATAGAACCCCGACCTCGCGTTCGACCAGGCGACCCTTCCAGCTTCCAACGCTTCCCACTCATGAAAGTCACCATCATTGGCGGCGGCGGCCGCGTCGGTTCCTGCGCAGCGTTCGCCCTGCAGTGCGGCGGGGTGGTCTCGGCGATTCAACTCATTGATGCCAATCTGGCCGCGGCGGAGGGCGAGGCGCTCGATCTGCTCCACGGGGCGGCCTTCACCGCCGACCAACGCCTCTACGCCGGCGACTATGCGCGGGCGGCCGACAGCGATCTCTTCCTCATCACCGCCGGCCTGCGGCGCAAGCCCGATGAATCGCGGCTCGAACTCATCAACCGCAACGTCGCGCTTTTCGTCCAGATCCTTGACGCCATCAAGGCGGCCGGCCTGCGCCGGGACGCCCAGGTGTTCGTGGTCTCCAACCCGGTGGATATCCTCACTCAGCTTGCGGTGGCCCGGCTCGGGCTGCCTTGGACGCAGGTCTATGGCCTCGGAACGATGCTCGACACGGCCCGCTTCAGTTCGCTGATTGCGGAGGCGCTCGATTTGGCGCCCACCCAGGTCAACGCCCTCATCCTCGGCGAGCATGGCGACTCCATGGTTCCGGTCTGGTCCAGCGCCACTGTCAACGGCCTGCCGCTGGCCGGCCTGCCGCAATTCACGCCCGGCTTCCAGAACACCGTCTTCGAGCGCACCAAGGGGAGCGGGGCCGAGGTCATCAAGCGCAAGGGCGGCGCGGGCTGGGCGGTGGCCATTGCCATTCGCGAGGTGATTCATGCCGTGGCCCTGAACCAGCGGCGTTTGTTGCCGGTCTCCTCGCTCACCCAGGGCGTGTACGGTATTCGCCAGGTCTGTCTGAGCGTGCCGTCGGTGGTCGGGCGCGGCGGGGTCGAGAAGCACGTCGAGCTCAAGCTCTGGCCGAAAGAGATTACCGGCTTGCAGAACTCGGCGCGGGCGCTGGAGGACACCCTGGCCAGGGTCAAGGTCTAGCGCGTGAAAGCCCTCGATCGCAAACTGGCGGAGATCAAGGCCAATCCGCGGTCGCGCGAGTTCATCATCGCGGACGCCAAGGACGCGGACATGGCGTTTGGCGTCAAGGCGCCCGGGCCGCGCTCGTATCTCTCCGCGCAGGGGGCGCGGCCGGCGCAGTTCTCGCCGGAGGTCTGGACCCGCGAGGAATTCGGCTACCGCAACCTGCCCGAGTTTCTCGACATCATCCGCGAGGTCACGCGGCAGGGCCTGGTGGACATCATGCTCATGTCCGCCTATGTCAACGACCTGCTCACCATCGAGGAGGGGCTGTTCAAGGACTCGCCGGTGACGCCCGCCGCGCGCGCGAACGACACCACCGACGTGTGGGCCGCGCGTCACGGCAGCTACACCCGCGATCCGGCGCAACCGTTCCGCAGCGCCAGCATTGACCAGATTCAGTGCGGCCAGATCGAGTGCGACCGCACGGGCGAGGCCTTTCCCGGCGCCAATCTCGGTCTGTACAGCGTCACGTGGGTCAACGATCTCGAGCAGGACCGGCGCACGCTGCTCGAGTACAAGGCATTTCGCGAGGAGGCGGAGCGAAAACGGTTCCGGCACTTTCTCGAAGTCTTCGACCCCAACGTGGACAGCGGCATCCCGCCGGAGAAGCTCGGCGAGTTCATCAACGACCAAATTCTCCGCACGCTGGCAGGCGTGCCAGAGGCGGGGCGCCCGTTGTTTCTCAAAATCGTCTATCACGGCCCGCGCGCGATGGAGGAACTCTGCCAGTACGACCCGAACATGGTCGTCGGCATTCTCGGCGGCGGCGCCGGCACCACCTACGACGCCTTCAAGCTCATTCACGACGCCCAAAAGTACGGCGCGCGGGTGGCCCTGTTCGGCCGCAAGATCAACCACGCCGAACACCAGCTCGCATTTATCGAGATGCTCCGGCTGATTACCGACGGCAAGATCGCTCCCGAGGAGGCGGTGCGCGCCTACCACGCCGTGCTCCAGGCCAAGGGTATCCGGCCCCATCGCCCGCTCGAGAAGGACCTCGAACTGACCGACCAAACCATGAGCTACGGCGGCGGCTCCCGGACCTCGGTGCCGATTCAAGACAATCCGCTCGCCAAACCAGCCGGTCTCTCGAACCCGCCCGCTGGGAGCCGGAGCCCGCAACCGCCCGCCGCCGCCCCGGCCTGGCCGACGCGACCTGACGGCTCGCCCGACTTCGCGGCGATGACCTCCGCCCAGCGCGCGGCGTACGACGGGGAGCGATTAAAGCGCCGATTCGGTTGACAGTCGTGCCGGTTCACGCTGGCCCGGAAGCCGGACCGCGGCCGGGTTCCTGCGCTGCCCAGCCCTGGCGCATCAACCCCAGGAGGTGCGCGAGCGCGTCTTCGTAGGACCGGCCCTTCGCGACCGCGAGCTGCCGGGCGCGCTTGTCGAGCTGCGCCGCCATTTCGGCGGATTTTCCCGATGGGCAGCCCAGCGCGGCGAGCGCTTGCGCCAGTTGAGTGAGTTCCATGACGCGAACCCGTGCTGAGCGGCGGCCGTGGGCGCCGGGAGACAGCGACTCACGTCGCCGGGGTGGCGGGAACGATCTTCACGCTCAGTAGCGTCTGCTTGGTGACCGGACGGTCGCCGGGGTGCGTGGGCGTGGTGGCGATCTGCTCGAGCACCTCGTCGCCCTGGATGAGTTTGCCGAAGGCGGTGTATTGCCGGTCGAGGAACCGCGAATCGCCGTGGCAGATGAAGAACTGGCTTCCGGCGGAGTCGGGATCCTGCGCGCGGGCCATCGAGAGCACGCCGCGCAGGTGCGGCTGGTCGTTGAACTCGGCTTTGATCTGGTAGCCGGGCCCGCCGGTGCCCCAGAGACGCTGCTGTGCGTCGTCTTTCGTGAGCGGATCGCCCCCCTGGATCATGAAGCCCCGGATGACCCGGTGGAAGCAGGTGCCGTCGTAGAAGCCCTGGCGGGCGAGCTTCTTGAAGTTCTCGACGTGGCCGGGGGCAACGTCCGGCCAGAACTCGAGGACCATTTCGCCGGCGGTGGTGGTGAGGATGGCGACTTCGTTCATGACGACGGGGTGGAGGCGGTTTAGCGGGCGGTGCTGACGGGCACCAAGGTGGCGGACTTGATGTAGTCCAGGTTCGGAAACTCCTTTTTCAGGTAGGCGTTGCCCTCCATTTGAATGCGGCTCTGGTCAGGGCCGCGACCGCGGGGCGCGCCTTCGCCGTATTCGGCGTTGATCTTGTCCACTACGTCCATGCCCTCGACCACCTTCCCGAATTGCGAAAAGCCCATGCCGTCGAGACGGGTGTTGTCGGCGAAGTTGATGAAGAACTGGGTGGTCCGGGTGTTCGGGCCCGCCATCGCATAGGTGAGCGTGCCGCGCTTGTTGCTGCCTTTGACCGGGTCGTCCGGAATCGGCGCCCCCCGCCACTTCGCCGCGATCTTGGGGTCGCCGTGAATGCCGAACTGGCACATGAAGCCGGAGATGACGCGGAAGAAGGCCACGTCCGTGAAGTAGCCGGCGCGTACGAGGTTGTAGAAGCGGTCGGCGCCGTTGGGCGCCAGCGACCGGGTGACCTCGACGGTGAACTTGCCCTTGGTGGTGTCGAATTGCGCCCGGAAAGTTTCCGGGGCCTTCTCGGTCAGTTTGCCCGGGTCGGTGAGGTCCGCCGCCGGGAGCGCGGAGGGCACGGCGGTCGCTTGCAGCTTCGGGATGGGTGGCGCGGTCGGCGCGTCGGATGCGGCGGGGGTCTCAGCAGCCGAAAGCCGGGCCGCGGTCAGGCACAACGAGAGGCAGACGATTGACAATGTTTTCATCAGGGGCGGAAGGGTGACACAAGACGGCCGGCTGTCACGCCCGGAGGCGATCAGCGCAGCGGATAGAAGTCGTACTGCAGCCGCCAGGTGAACTCGCCGCCCGGCTCGATTCGCATCGCAATGAAGGGTTCGATCGAGTGCGGCGCGCGGATGGCCCACAGCGCCACCTTCGACAAGGGCCGGTCCCCCGTGATCCGCAGCCTCATGCCCGCGTCGCGGCTTTCAACCCGGAAGTCGTAATCCTTGGGCTCCGGCCCGAATCCGGAGAGGACCGTGTACACGCGTTCCTCGCCGGCCAGGGGCTTCTTGAGCAGCAACTGATGGCCGCGCACCTCGGCGAGGGCAGGGTCGAGCGGCGGGTCAACCCGGATGGGAAACGCCGCGGTCAACGCGAGCCCGGGGCCTGGCGGGCGCTGGTCGAGGTAGAGGAAGTTGTGGTTGTACACGCTGGTTTCGAGGACCCGGCGGCCGGTGTTGCGCAACGAGTGGGCGATCACCATCTGCGCTTGGTCGCCGGTGAGCGAAACCGTTTTCCGGTAGTCGTAGCCGTAGCCGCTGGCCGGGTCGCTGAGCTCCTGCCGGAACTCCACCGCGCGCGCGCCGGGCGAAACCGTCCAGCGGCCGCCGTCCACTATCGGGTACAGCCGGTAAGGGTCGTACGGCCGGTCATCCGGGCGCCGGAGCACGCCCACGCCGATCTTCAGGAAGGTGCCGCCGGGCGGCGCCTCGTCGAACCCGAGCGCCCCGCCGCTGGTGACGAACTCCTCGGCCGGTCCCGTGATGGCCGTGCATGGGCCGGCGACAATGTCGGCGCCGTCGTAGATGAAGTCATGCACGTCGGCCACCCGCTGAAACCACGGGGCGTAGAACTCATGCCCGGCGAACCGCAGACTCCCGATCACGCCCGACCAGTCGAAGCGCGTGCCGCGGTAAAAACCTTTCTCGGCGTCCGGCGGATGCAGCCTGACGCGAAGTTGGCTGTTCGCGATTTCGACGGCGGGCGCGTCAGCGGCCACCCCGAGACCGGTGGCGAGCGGCACTCCCAACACGAGGCAGGCGGTGGTCTTCATGGGCCGCAGCATGACGGAGTCCCTGGCCGGCGGCAATGACGAGCGCGCCGGCCGACAGCGGGCGGTGCGCCGGAGTGCGCGCCGCCGTGGTGGCCTGGGGCGTGCCGGTGCCTTTCTCGCCCGGGGTAGTGTTGTTCACCGGCCACCGCGCGCCGCGCGGCCGTCTTGGAACTTGCGGCAGCGCCGACCTCCGGGAGGGGACACTTGACGCTGCCCGGCCCGTTCGCAACGGTGACGCCCGCATGAGGTTTCTGGACGAATACCGCGACGCCAACCTGGCCGCCGATTACGCGCGGGCCATCCGCCGCGCGGTCACCCGGCCGTGGACCCTGATGGAGATTTGCGGCGGCCAGACCCACGCGATCGTCAAGTTCGGCCTTGATGAGTTGCTGCCCCGCGAGCTGACGCTGGTTCACGGCCCCGGGTGTCCGGTGTGCGTGACCCCGTTGGAGATGATAGACCGCGCGCTGGCCATTGCGCGGCGGCCGGGGGTGATCTTCTGCTCCTTCGGCGACATGCTGCGCGTGCCCGGGAGTGAGACGGACCTGCTCGCGGTCAAGGCCGCCGGTGGTGACGTGCGCATCGTCTATTCGCCCCTCGATGCCGTGCGGCTCGCTCGCGAAAACCCCGCGCGCGAAGTGGTCTTCTTCGCCGTTGGCTTTGAAACCACGGCGCCGCCGAACGCGATGTCCGTGTTCCAGGCCCAGCGCGAGGGGCTGAAGAACTTCTCGATCCTGGTGTCGCACGTGCTGGTGCCGCCGGCCATGGAAGCCATCCTCCGCTCGCCGGACTGCCGCGTGCAGGGGTTCCTCGCCGCGGGGCACGTGTGCGCGGTGATGGGCTACGAGGAATACCTTCCCCTCGCCGCCCGCTACCAGGTCCCGATCGTGGTGACCGGTTTCGAACCGCTGGACATTCTCCAGGGCGTGTTGATGTGCGTCGAGCAGCTCGAGGCCGGCCGCGCCGAGGTCGAGAATCAGTACGCTCGCGCCGTCCGCCGCGAAGGCAACGTCAGTGCCCGCCGGATCGTGGAAGAGGTCTTCACCGTGACTTCCCGCAAGTGGCGCGGGGTGGGCGAGATTCCGGACAGCGGTTATCGGCTGCGCGAGGAGTTTGCGGATTTCGACGCCGAGCGCCGTTTCGGGGTGGCGGACCAGACCGCCGAGGAATCGGCGGAGTGCCTCAGTGGGCTGATCTTGCAGGGGCTCAAGAAGCCGCACGAGTGCCCGGCCTTTGGCGTGCGCTGCACGCCGGAACGGCCGCTGGGGGCCACCATGGTTTCGAATGAAGGCGCCTGCGCCGCGTATTACCGGTATCGCCGGCGCGCTGACTGAACGTTCTCGGCATGGACACCCCCTGTGACTTCACCGCCAGTTGCCCGCTGCCGATCGCGGACTATCCGCAGATCCTGCTCGCCCACGGCGGCGGTGGGCGCCTGATGCAGCAGCTTCTGGACGGCGTGTTCGGGCCCGCCTTCGCCAACCCGGCGCTGGATGAGCGGCACGACGGCGCGCGTCTCGCGCTGGGCGAGCAGCGCCTGGCGTTCACCACCGATTCGTACGTCGTCCGGCCGCTGTTTTTCCCGGGGGGCGACATCGGCGCGCTGGCGGTCAACGGCACCGTCAACGACCTCGCCATGTGCGGCGCCCGCCCACGTTGGTTGAGTGCCGGCTTCATTCTCGAAGAGGGGCTGCCGATGGCGACACTGCGGCGCGTGGTGGACTCGATGAAAGCCGCTGCCGCCGCCGCCGGCGTGGATATCGTCACCGGGGACACCAAGGTCGTGGACAAGGGCAAAGGCGACGGTCTCTTCATCAACACCGCCGGCATCGGCGTCATCGAAACGCCCGCGCCCATCGGCCCGGGGCAGGTGCGCGCCGGGGACGTGGTGCTGGTCAGCGGTGACCTGGGGCGGCACGGCATGGCGATCATGTCCGTGCGCGAAGGGCTGGAGTTTGAAAGCCCGATCGTCAGCGATTGCGCCCCGCTGGTGGCGCCCGTGCTGGCTCTCCTGGACGGCGGCGTCAACCTCTCCTGCCTGCGCGATCTCACTCGCGGCGGCCTGGCGGCGGCGCTCAACGAGATCGCGGCCGCCAGCGGACGGCAGATTGACATTCGCGAGTCCGCCGTGCCGGTCACGGACCCGGTGCGCGGCGCGTGCGAGATCCTCGGCTTCGATCCGCTCTACGTGGCCAACGAGGGGCGATTCGTGGCGATGGTTTCGCCCGACACGGCCGACCAGGCCCTCGCCATTCTCCGGCGCGTCCTGCCGGACACGACGCCCGCTCGCATCGGCGAGGTCGTGGCTGGCCGGCCGGGCTTGGTGACCCTGCGCAGCGCGATCGGCGCCACGCGCATTCTCGACCTGTTGAGCGGCGAGCAATTGCCCCGCATTTGTTGAGCCGCGACCCCACGGCCGGCCAGCAGGCTGCGAATGAGCGCTGGTTCACGGCACGCCGACCTCGGCCAGCACCTTCCGGATGGCGGCGAAGACCGATTCCTCGACGGTTTCCGCGAACGGGCCGGGCCGGCCGTAGTAGATCATGCTGTCCACCGCCTCGTAGCCGCCCTCACGCAGTACTCGCAGCGACGGGATGTAGCAGGCCACGTCGTGGCAGTAGCCCGCCACGATCATGTTCTCGTTGGGGAACTCGCGTTGGACGCGCAACCCGTAGTCAATGACCACCTCGCCGCCGAGCGCCAGCACAGTGAGGTCCTGACCGAGCCGGAGCGCTTGAACCGGTAACGCCAGCTCCCGCTCGGGCCGGCCCTCATCGTAGGCCTCGAGCATCAGCCGGGCGCGTCGCTGCTTGAAGCCGTTGGGGTCTGCCAGTTCGGCGACGAACTGTTCGCGCGTGTGGGGCGCGAACGCGAGGGTCGCCAGCCGGTGCGCCAACCGAATGGGCGCGCCAACCGGCGTCAGCGGCCCCCGGAGCGCTGTCGCGACCGCCGCCGCCAGTTCCCGGCCGTACTGCTCCACGTGTTCCACCCGGCCTCGCGGATGCGGGTTTTGGTCGCCGCCGCATAGCATGAGAAACAGCGCCGTGACTCCGGGAAAATCGCGCTCGACGCCGCGTTGCGCCGCGCCGGCGTAGTCGCCGTCCACCTGGTAAAAATCACCGCCCAGCGTGGTGTTGTGACAGGCGTAGCCAAACAGCACCGCGCGCAACGAACCGTCCGGCCGGCTGATGCGCAACACGGGCACGGTGTGATCCACCGGTCCGTCCGGGTTGACGCCCAACCGGACGCCGTTGGGCGTCGGTTCCCGGCGGTTGACCGCAAACCCGGCCCGGCCGCGTCCGAACGAGAGCGCGGCGGGCTCGAGCCGGGCCAGCGCGTTGGCAGCCACGGTGGCGAGCTGTTCGGTGAGGCCCTGCGCGTACTGCTTCACCCGTTCCGCTTCGGTCGCAGAGAAACCGAACATCACCCGGAGGTTCGGCCAGATTGCCGGGCCGGCATGGGTGTGGGACGAGTTCAACACCAGTGCAGCGCGCGGCAACCGGTGGTCCCGTTCGAGGCGACGGGCCACGGCGTCCGAGATCTCGGCCGGCAGCCCGATCAAGTCGGTGGTGACGATGACCGCGCGACCGCCGGCGGCGTCCTCCAGCGCGAGGGCCTTGGCCCACAGTTCGGTCCGCACCGTCGGCGCGGGATTGGTGCGCGCGGCGTACCCGCTGAGCCAGAACGGCGTTGGGGGCGTGATTGGCACGCGAGCGACGCCGGCCTTGAAATCGGCGGCGGCGGCCGAGCCGGCCAGGACCAGAGCGGTCGCGAGGGAACAGAAGCGGAGGAATCTCATGGGGAGCTTAAGCGTGAGGTTGCGGGGGAGGTTGCCGGGTGCGGCTAAGGTCCTGCCGGCCAGGTCAACGGCGTGCCGGCGGATCCTCCAACTCGAGGGCAGGGTCGGCTTGGCGGTATCCGCCGAGAGCGGGCGCCGCGCGCCGCCCAGCCGAGCCGCCGGCGAGACCAACCTTTTGACAAACGCACGGCGTGGAAGCTGCGGGGACATGGCGGCCGCAGCCTGCCGCGACGGCGACCAAGTTCAACCATTTGTTAAAAGGGATATCCAGGAGCCCGCGCGGTTTTCGGTCCTTGGTGGTGCCGCGCTACCTCGCGGGCACGGTAGGGCCGTGCTGCGACCGGGCTTTCGGTGGTGCCGCGCGGCGTTCCGCAGGGAGGTAGGGCCGGGCTGCGTCCCGGCCGAGTGAGGCGCCGACGCAGCGGCGCCCTACCGCGGCAGGTGCTGCGCGGCCGCAGGGGGCGCTACCGAACGCAGCATGGACTTCAGAGTCTGCTTGGTACCCGATGCGTTGCGTTCGGTCTCGTCGCGCTGAATTCCTTAGGGAGGTAGGGCCGGGCTGCGTCCCGGCCGAGTGAGGCGCCAACGCAGCAGCGCCCTACCGCGGCAGGTGCCGCGCGGCCGCAGGGGCGCTACCGAACGGAGCGCGGACTTCAGTCTGCTCGCTACCCGATGCGTTGCGTTCGGTCTCGTCGCGCTGAATTCCTTAGGGAGGTAGGGCCGGGCTGCGTCCCGGCCGAGTGAGGCGCCAACGCAGCAGCGCCCTACCGCGGCAGGTGCCGCGCGGCCGCAGGGGCGCTACCGAACGGAGCGCGGACTTCAGTCTGCTCAGTACCCGATGCGTTGCGTTCGGTCTCGTCGCGCAGCGTTCCGCAGGGAGGTAGGGCCGGGCTGCGTCCCGGCCGGGTGGAAGGCGCCCACTGACGCTATGAGCCGGGGCAGAAACGCTGCGCAAGCCGGCAGCGCGAATCACCGCGCCGCGAAGTCCAGCGCGTGGCCGCCTAAGGCCGGGGACTACTCCTGACCCAGGGCCACCGGGAAAGCAACGGCGGGTGGGAAGGCCGCCGCTGGGCCGATCTGCAAACCGCCTACCTGGCTGGCTGGTGACCCGGCTGGAAGTCTTCCGCCCGGTGCTGGCCGCGCTGACGAGGGAACTGGCCCCTGCCACGACGGCGCTGGAGGCGGCGGCGCCGGCCGTGAGCCCCGGCGCTGCAGTTCCTGGGTTTGGCGCAGCACCTCGGTTTCCAGGTGGCCGAGGTTTCGATCGCCGGCGGCGACGAACTGCTGGGTGGCCGCTTCCAGGTTCACGGCCAGTTCGGCGGCCACCACCGTCAACCAAGCCGGACCATGCGTCCGACCACACGCACAGACGGGAGCAGACAGGCAGGTTGTCTTCAGGCCGTCTTTCTACCAGCTACCCCAGCCCGCGCCCGCTCACAAACTGAAATACGCCGCCCGAACGGGTCAGGGCGTTGCTGCAGCGGCGTCGCTCGTCCAGCCGAGCCGCAGCCCAGCACCACGAGATGGAAGGGGCTACCCCACTTCGACTGACGCGTCTGGAAAACAAAAAGCGCGGCGAGGGCCGCGCTCTTTGCAGGTTGAAGCTCGCGGTATGCCTACTTCCGGCGGAAGTACCACAGTCCTCCCAGACCGGCCAGCAACAGGGCCCAAGTTCCCGGTTCAGGCACCACCGCCAGTTGGCCGCGAATCTCACCCGTAGGATACTTGGCGCTGGAGATATTGATGTAGAAATTCCCCGCGAAGAGTTGAGCCTCTTGGGCTTGAGTCAGCGTGGTTTCACCCAAGATGAAGCCCCGCCGCGACCCGAAAGCCAGGTTCCAAGTGGTCATGTCCGCGACTTGCTGCCCCTCTTGACCCGGCGCGCCAATTCCCAAGCTGGCGGACAAGAAATTTCCTTCCAGCTCCGGCCAACCGATCATCCCGTACAGGAGGTTGATCTCCAAGCGATTGGCAGCGTCGTTGTAACGTATTCCCGCGCCCAGTTCGCCACCGAGCGCCACGGATGCCGTTGGAGGAACCGCCTCGGCTCCGGTCATCAGGTCGTTCACGAAGTTCACATTCCAGATGCCGGCGTGGGACACCGCGGCCGCTCCGAGGAGCGTTGAGAGCGTAATCGCTTTATTCATGGCGCGTTCGTGTTCGACTGACTGGGGAAAGAAAGCCAATACCGGGCATTCCCGTCAAGAGCAGATTCGCGGATATTTTTTCCTCCGCGGACGGTCGGCACACCCGCACAAACCCTTCGTAACCGGCGGCTTCGATCGAGAGCCGTCGGAGGTGGGCGTCCCCCCGAGCTTCGCGGGCTCTCACCACCCCGAAATCAACCGACTCACTGCTGCCTGCGGGCCACGACCGCCCCTCCCCATTGCGCTCAGCCGTTGAGCCCATCGGCAGGGGGGAAAGCCTTCCGCAATCCGCACCGCCATTCGCCATCCGGCAATCAGCGCTCGGCAAGCGAAACCCTACGTTACCGGGCGAGGCGGGAAACCATCCATTCGCGAAAGGCGTTCAGGTCCTTCCATGCCGTAGCCACCCGCATCTTCTTCGCCGCCGGCTCCGGACGCGTGAAGCCATCGTCCGTCACGCGAATGCCAAGGGTTTCCATCTGGCACAAATCCTCGCTGACGGCCAGGTAGATGGCCACGCAGTCGTAGAGCGTAGAGGAGCGTTCTTCGATGTTCTTGGGTGCCAGGTCACGGCGGGCCGCGGCCCACACCCGGTAGTTCTCGACAATGGCCTTCGCCACCGGCGACGCCGAATCGCGGACCCGGACATACGGCTCGCCGAAGAGGTCCACGACGCCGCAGGTGTCGAGGGGGGTGATGACCATGTGCCACGGGGCCGTGAAGGCCGCTTGCGCGGCGGCCGGGTCACACTTCACGTTCCACTCGGCAGCCGGTTGCGGGCTGCCGCCGTAGCCGCGCCGCACGCTGCCGTGCATCCCGACAAAGTGCGCGCGTTCCGCGATCTTCGGCTGGCGCTTGAGGGCTGCGGCCACGTTGGGAAGTGGCCCGATCGCGATCAGCGTCACCGGCTCCGGCGACTGCATGATCGTGTCAATCAGCGCCTGGACCCCGTCCGCGTGGACCTTGCCCGGATAACTGGCCAGACGGTAATCGCCCAGCCATGCGGCTTGCGACTCGACGCCCCCCACGCCAGCCACCTCGATCCCCACGCCCACGGGAATGTCCGTCCGGCCCCACGTTTGCAGCAGCTTGGCGATGAGCCGCGCGCGGTACTGCGGCCGACCGTAGTCGCCCACCACGAGTTTCACTTCGAGTTCGGGACAGTTCAGCAGCAAGCCCAGCGCCCACGTGTCATCTATGTCGTCGCCGATGTCGGTGTCGAGGATGACCGGAATCCGCTTGGCGGCCGCGGCCCGCTCGGCGGCGTGGACGGGCAACAAAACAGCGGCGATCACGCCGATCGCCAGGAGGCGCGGCAGGGTGGCGAGGAAGTTACGCATAGCGAGCCGAGCCTGATGGCCCGAGGGGTTCGCGGCAAGACCGGCGTGGGTCAGATCGCCCACGGGGCGCGCGCGGCGCGAGCGATGAAACGGTCGGCTTCGGGGTCGTTGACAAAGCGCTCCGCCCGGGGATCCCACCGGAGCGTCCGGCCCAACTGGTCGGCGATGTTGCCGAGGTGGCAGACCGTGATGGAACGGCAGGCGACCTCCGCGTCTGCCGCGTTGCGCACGCGGGTGCGGACGCTGCGGAGAAAATCGGTGTGATGGTTGTCGCTCTCGTGCAGGTGGATTTCGTTGGGGCCGATGATCTGCCGCCGGAGGCTGGCCGGTTCGGTCTCGAACACTTCCCGGCTGACCTTGACCCAGCCCTGGGTGCCCTCGAACAACACGCCTTTGCTCACGCCGGGAATCTTGTTGCGGATCACCGGAACGCCGTTGGCGTAGCGGTAGGTGAGGTGCTTCACGTCCTTGCCGTTCGCCGGGATGATCTCGACGGGGCCCGAGTCGTCCATGCCGAGGCCCCATTGCACGATGTCCCAGACATGCGCGCCCCAGTTGGTCATGTCGCCGCCGGAATAGTCGTACCAGCCCATCCAGCCGCCCACCAGCCTGGCGTTGTACGGCCGCCACGGTGCGGGGCCAAGCCAGAGGTCCCAATCCAACCATTCTGGAACGGGCTCCGCGGGCAGGTCGGGCACGGGCGGGACTCCGGGGTCAATGTCGCCGGTGACCCGCTTGAGCGCGCCGATGTAACCGTTGCGGACCAATTCGCAGGCGAGGCGGAAATTGCCCATCGAACGCTGTTGGGTTCCCACTTGAAGAATGCGCCCATACTGGCGGACGCGCTCCGCGAGGGCCCGCGCCTCGGCGATGGTCACCGAGATGGGCTTCTCCGAGTACACGTCCTTGCCGTGTTTCACCGCATCGGCGCTGATATAGGAGTGCCAACGGTCACCGGCCGCGCAGAGAATGATGTCAACGTCCGCCCGTCGCGTCACCTCGCGGAAATCTGCGTGCGCGGCACAATCCTGATTCCCGTAGTGCTGATTGACGATGTCGCGGGCGCGGTTGCGGTTGTGGGCGTTGGCGTCCGCCACCGCCACCACCTGCACGCCGGGTTGCGCGATAAACCCACCGGGCGGCGACCAGATACCGCCGGCCATTTGCCGGGTGCCCTGTCCGCCGACCCCCACGCACCCCATCACCAGCCGGTTACCGGGCGCGACCGCGCCCCCGCGCCCGAGCACCGCCGGGGCCACGAACAGCGGCGCCACGACGAGCGCTGAATGGCGGAGAAAACGACGGCGCGGCAGCGACCGGGCAAAGATGCGTTTCACGGGCGGGGTTTTATACGTGCCCTGCCGCGAAGCAAGCGCCGGCTGAGCGCCTCGCTTGCAGGCTCGGGCCTGCGAAGGCAGTTGGGACCCGGCGGCCGGCAGTTCCCTTCAACCTCCGCTCGCCCGCCGCGACTCGGGCGTTTCGGCGACCAGGAGACGCAGGCCCGTCTCCAAGCGCCGGCTGGCCGTTTGCCAAAAGTAGAGATTCAGACATCCGGACACCCCCATCCACAGCCAGGGCAGGATGGCGAACACCAGCCCACCGCCGAGAAACACCAGTCCGATCAGAATCAGCCACGGCCAGACCAGCACCCGGGTCAGAGTGGCGAGGTACGCCCGGCCGGGCCCGGGCTTGAGCAGACCCTGGAGAGTTCCCTCCCACGCCAGCGCGTGCAGATCCCACACAAACACCACACTGGTGGCCAGGGCAACGAACAGCGCCGACCAGTCGCCCGGCCGGCCAATGCCGAGCAAAAGCATGACCACCTGCCCCACCAGCAGCGCGAGCACCGGCCCGGTGAAGGCATGGCGAATGCCGCCCAGGTGCCCGCTGAGAATGTCGCGGACCGTCGCGCCGCTGGTCAGCAGCAGTTCGAGCGTGCCCTGACGGCGGTCATCGGCCCACCGCTGCGCGGCCTCGGAGGCGACGAACCACTTGAAGGGCATTTGCAGAAAATAACAGAAGACCACCGTGTTGCCCCAGCCGCGCCAGTCCGCACTGACCCACCATTCGCCGACCAGCCAGACGAAGGCCGCCAGGCCCACCAGTCCCCACAACGCCCGGGAGCGAAGACGATTCCGGTTCGCCAGCCAGATGAGCGGGTTGCGGTCCAGCAACTCCCGCCGCAGCTCCCGACGCTGACGCGCGTCGCCGAAACTCCACTCCTGCCAACGGCGTCGCCACGCCACCACCCAGGCCGCTTGCGGCGCCTCGTGATAGGCGGACGCCAGATGGCGGGCGGCCAGCCCGAGGCACAACCACGCCAGCCCGTGAGTGATGCTCGCGGAGATCCAAAACTCGCTGGTCGCGCGAGCGTACCGCCCCGAGACGGCAAGGCTGAATTCATCGGTGATGCTGAACGCCCGCAACCCGCGGTCCACGGCGTTCGGACCGGCCAGTTCGGCAAACCAGGGAAAAGCGGCGCCGAGCAGGAACAGCAGCAGGATCGCCAGCGCAGCGGCGCTGCGGGTCTGGCGAGAAAAGGCCGACATCACCAGCCCCGCAGACAGCGAGAGAAAGAGCGTGTTCAGCAGGACGACCGCCGTGACTCCGAACTGGCCGAGCGACACCCCGCCCATGAGGATCGGCAGCGCCAGCACGGGCAGCACGGCTGCGATCTGCAGCGTGGCGTTGATTGAATAGCCCGCAAGTTTACCGAGCACGATGTCCAGGCCGCGCAGATCGGTCAGGAAGAGCAAGCCGAGCGTTCCCTCGCGCTGCTCGCGGCAAAGGGCGTCGGCGGTTTGCAGCGGACCGGCCAGGAGGCAGACCAGGCAGGCCAGCGCGGCCAGGCCCTCGAAGAGGTCCTTGCCCGCGCTCGCCGCCGCCTGCCACTCCGCAAGGAACCAGTACGTCCAGGCGGCAAAGGCGATGGCGACCGCCGCCGCCACCATGCGCCCGTAGAAGGTGCGGCGTTGCCGGGCGGCCACGCGCAGTTCGCGTTCAACAACCGGAAGCAAGCGCATGGGCGAGCGCGGCCCGTACGGTGCCGCTGGCAGGGGCAAAGCGCAGAGCCGGGCCGCTCATGTCCGCGAGGCGACAGGTCCGGGCGTTCCGGGCGGAACGACCAGGGGTAGGCCGGCCGGCGGACGCACGCGGCGCAACCAGCCTCGCCGTTCGAGCGCGCCGGCGGCGGCCGCGCGGAAATGCCGGCGCAGGCGCGCGCCAGCCCACCACGCCAGCAACAGATTCTTGAGCACGGTCAGCACCGGTCGCGTCAGGGCGTAGGCCAGCAAATTGCCCGAGTAAAACTTTTGCACCCACGGATGGCTCCAGAACTTGGCGGCAATCTCCGGCGGCAGCAGGGCCACCATCTGCGCCAGCCCCGGCAGGAAGTAGCCGCAGCCCCACGGCAGCAGGATGACCAGCCCGAACGTGTAGAAGATCGCGAACGCTGTGCGCCGAACCGACAGGCTGAACCACGCGCCCACAACGCACAGCGCGAGCACATCGGTGATGTAGCTGAAAAAACTGGCAGCCGCGTTGGCCAGCGCGTAGCCCCCCAGCCCCGTCGGCAACGCCACTCCGCCCGGCCGGGGCAGATACACCTGACCGACCACGTAAAGCACATGCAGCAGGCCAATCACCAGCACGGGCAGGAAGAAGTAACGCCGGATGGCCTGCCAATGGCCGCGCAGCAGCGTCTGGACCGGCAACGGCGTGGTAAGAATCAGCTCCAGCGCGCCGCTGCGCCGCGCTTCCAGAAAGAAATGGCACGCCAGCACCGCGGCCCAGACCCGGTTCGTGAGCACCAGCGCCAGCGAAAAGTTGCGGTGAAACTCCGCCGTGCCCGCGCCCCCGGCGCGGTATCCGAACAGAAACCACGACACGTTGAGCGTGACCAGCGTGACCAGCGACCAAAAGACGAAGTGCGGCCAGCGATGTCGGGCGGCAGCGGCCAGCACCGGATTGCGGTCAAGCCGCCTGCGGAAGACACGCCGCCAGCCCTGCGTGTAACCGAAGCGGGCCACCCACCGGCGCGCCACGCGCTTCTCAGCCGGGTCCTCGCGCCACACCCGCGGCAGCAACAGCGCCGTCGCGATCAACGCCACCCACGCCAGCCCTTGCACGATCCCCACCGACCGCCAGTAACCCTGCGGGTTGGCCTGAAACCCGGTATCGGTCGCCAGCCATCCGGAGTAGGCCGGACTGGCCAGCGCCAGCCACGGCGTGCCCCGCAGCGGCGCGGTGAAGAACCGGCTCTCGATGACCGCCGCCAAACCGGGCAGCAGCCCCGCGATGCCGAGGGTCACGGCCACCGCCGCGAGCGTGGCCTTGCCCTGATCGCGGCTGAGGGCCGAAGTGAACATGCCCACGGCAAGTGAGAAGAAAATCGCGTTCATCACCGCCAACGCCGTGCGGCCGTACTCGCCGGGCGTCACCCCGCCCAGCAGCAGCGGTAGCCCGAGGGCCGGCAGCACCGCCAGCAACCCGTACAAGCCCGCCAGCGACGTGGCGATCCACTTGCCCAGCAACACGTCGAAGCTGCTCAGCTCGGTGAGGAACAGCAGCCCGAGCGTGCCGTCGCGCTTCTCCTCACTGAGGCAGTCCGCCGTGATGAACGCGCCCACCAGCAGACAGTAGCTGAACGCGAACACGCTCAGGTAGGTGAACAGCGTTTTGCCGACGGTGACCGGCGCTTGCGTGCGCACCGAGAACAGCGCGATCCAGGCGCAGATCACCAGGGCCGCCACGGCGGCGACCAGGCGCAGCCAGTAGGTCTTGCTGCGGCGGGCGCCGGCCCGTAGTTCCCGTTCAACGATCGGCAGAAACGTCATGCGCGCCGCGAGTGTAGGCGCGGGCGGACCGTAGTCCCAAGCCGAAACCAGCGGCGCGATCAGCCGCCGCACCCGCCGCGCCCGGCTGCCACCCCGGATTGAAGCAGCCGCTCGATGTCGCGCCGCCGCGGCGCGGAGGGCTGGGCGCCCAGCCGGGTCACCGAGAGGGCGGCCGCCGCATTGGCAAACCGGACCGCCGCCACTAGTGGCCGTCCCTCGCCCAGGGCCACCGCGAGCGCGCCGTTGAACACGTCGCCGGCTGCCGTGGTGTCCACCGCCTTCACGCGAAAACCGGGAATCCGTTGCCACCCCTCCGGCGTGGCCGCCACCGCGCCGCGCGCACCGAGCGTGACCACCACCGCCCCCACCCCGCGCGCCAGCAGTTGGGCGGCCGCGCGCGCCGCGGAGTCCGCGTCCCGAACGGTTACACCGGTCAGCGCCGTCGCCTCGCTTTCGTTGGGCGTGAGGATCGAAACCCGTCGCAGCAGTCGGTCGGGCAGGCTCCGCGCCGGCGCGGGGTTGAGAATGACGCGCACCCCGGCGGCAGCCGCGAGCCGCGCCGCGGCTTCGACGGTGGGCAGCGGGATCTCCAGTTGCAAAACGACCGAGCCGGCCGCCCGAATCGCGCCGGCCGCGCGTTGCACGTCCGCCGGGGACAACCGGGCATTGGCCCCACCAGCCACCGCGATCGAGTTCTCTCCGTCTCGGGCGACAAAGATTAACGCCACGCCGGAGGGGGCGCCCGTGTCGCGGGCCACCCACCGGGTTTCGATGCGGTCCCGCCGGAAGCCAGCGAGCGCCTGCTCGCCAAACACATCGCGGCCCACCCGCGCGACCAAGGTCACGTCGCCCCCGGCCCGCGCGGCGGCTACCGCCTGGTTGGCGCCCTTGCCGCCGGCCGCGGTGGTGAAGCGCCCCCCCAGCACGGTCTCGCCCGGCCGCGGCAGGCGGTCGAGCTGGATCAGCATGTCGGTGTTCGCACTGCCGATGACGACGATCTTCGGGCGCATGGCGGGAGACGGGGAGACGGTTGGGTCAGGTTCGGCGGGACCAGCGGTGCCGGTATTGGTCGAGGATGACGGCCGCCACGATCACCGCGCCGGTGACCAGCCGTTTGGTCTCGTCCTTCGCGCCCACGGCGGCCAGGCCGGAATTGAGCACGGCGATGATCAAGACGCCGAAGAACGTGCTGATGACCGACCCGCGGCCGCCCATCAGGCTGGTGCCGCCAATGACCGCCGCAGCGATGGCCTGGAGTTCGAAACCGGTGCCAGCGTTTGGGTTCGCCGACTGGTACCGCGACGTGTCAATCACCGCCGCCAGTGCCACCAGCAGGCCGGCGAGAAGAAAGACCGCGAGCTTGATCGGCCGCGGATCAATGCCGCTTAGTCGCACGGCTTCCTCGTTGGTGCCAATGGCGACGAGGTAGCGACCGAAGACCGTGCGGGTCAACGCCAGTTGCGCCAGCGCGACAATCGCCACGGCGAGCAGGAAGGGCAGCGACCATCCCAACACGTGCGCTTCCGCAATGCCCGCCACCGCGGCGCCGATGTATTGCGTCCGCGAGCCCGACACCGCGTGGGCGCCGCCGCGGGCCATTTCCAGCATCCCGAGCGTGACGATGAACGATGGCAGCCGCCACCGCAGCGAGACCGCGCCATTGAAGGCGCCGCACGCCAGACCGACCGCCAGCGTGAGCGGCACCGCCAGCCACAAGGCCAGTTGCCACTGCGCCAGCGCCACGCCCAACACGGCGCTGCACAGGCCCAGCACGGACCCGACCGACAGGTCAATTTCGGCAACGATCAGGATATACGTCATGCCGGTGGCGATCAGCATCGCCGCGGGAATCTGGTTGGCGATGGCGCGAAAGTTGTCCGCCGAGAGGAAATTCCGCGTGGTCAACCCGAACACCACGATCAACGCGCCCAGCGCGAGCGCGAGGCCTAGATAATCGGCGACGAGCGCGCGCCAGGGACGACGCACGGGCGTGGCAGCAGTCGGGCGGTTCATTCGGCGTGCCGGGTCGCCGCGTTCCGGACGGGCGACGGCCGGAGATTTCCGGTTGCGCCGCCCGGAGGCAAGCGTGCCTTCGCCCCGGCGCGGGTGTTCACGCCGCTTGCGAGCACATTTCGGTTGCCACCCGGTTGGTGCCAGCCAACCCTTCCTCCACCTTCAACGCACACCATGAAACCCATCCTCATCTCGCTGGCCCTCGTCACCCTCGTCTTCCCGGCGGTCCCTTTTGCGCCGGCCCGCGCCGCCGACGCGCCAGCCGTGTCCGAGGCGGCGCGCGAGCAGTTCCTCCGCGACTTCAAGCGGACCATGCTCAACACCACGCCGGGCGATGCCCTGATGCTGCGGATTCTCGTGCAAAGCTCCGGCGCCAAACGCGGGGTCGAGGTGGGCTCGGCGACCGGCTATGGGGCGCTGCACATGGGCGTGGGTTTCGAACGCAACGGCGGCCACCTGATCACGGTGGACATTGATCCCGAGATGGTCCGGGCCACCCGCGACAATCTGAAGAAAACCGGCCTCGACCAAACGGTCACGGTGATCGAAGGCGATGCCCTCAAGGTGTTGCCGGAGCTGGAAGGCGAGTTCGACTTCGTGTTCCTCGACGCCGTCAAACGCGACTACCTCAAGTACCTCCTGGCCCTCGAGCCCAAGCTCAAACCCGGCGCGCTCGTGGTGGCCGACAACGTCATCCAAAGCGCCGGCCAGATGCGGGACTATCTCGACTACGTGCGCGATCCCGCTCGCTACGAAACGGTCATCATCCGCGCCTCGGACGAGAAGGGCGATGGCATGGCCATCAGTTACAAACGACGGTGAGGTCAGTCGTTGGATGACCGCTCGCGCGCCACCAGCGCGGCCGTGCGGGCAAACACCTCCGCCGGCACGCCCAGGGCCTGCTTGAGTTCCACGTCGCGGTCCCAGGGATTCGGCTGCGTGGCGAGGCGGTGCATTT
>CAYNCT010000039.1:0-26578 GCA_964396005.1 uncultured Verrucomicrobiota bacterium
GCCCTGCGTGGGGCCACGCTTCCACCCAACATGACATCTAACAGCCGCCCCGCTTCCCCGTTCGAGGCTGGGCGGTCATTCGGGAGCGCCTCGTGTGCTCCAGCGTTCCTGTCGGCGGCTGTCGCTCAGTTCTGGCGTTCGACAGAAAAAACAACCTACAAAGACATCTATGAACAAAGATCGAAATCCAGTCGGTTGGTTCGAGATTTATGTCTCAGACATGGATCGAGCCAGGTCATTCTACGAAACAATGCTTGATGTGAAGCTGGAGGATCTACCCTCACCTGATCCTTACATTGAGATGAAGGCATTTCCGATGAAGGCATCTGATGAATGTGGCGGCGAACTTCCGGGTGCCTGTGGAGCACTTGCCGAGATGGATGGAGTCAATCCTGGCGGCGGTGGAACGCTGGTTTACTTTTCATGCATAGACTGTGCAGACGATGAGGCACGAGCTGCCAAAGCTGGAGGAAAGGTGCTGAAGTCAAAATTCTCAATTGGACAGTATGGTTTCATTTCCTTGATTGCGGATACTGAAGGCAACTGCATCGGACTTCACTCTATGCAATGAAAAGCCGAACAAGGCGGTGCACCCAACGCTCACCCGCGTCACGCCTCGTGCTTGTCGCTACGCTCCGGCACAAGTCGCGCCACGGGCGAGCGTGGGTGACCTTGGAGGTTCGGCGCGTTTGGATGTCCAGCCATCAATCAAACGCCGTGGGCTTTGCGAGGGGAGCGGCTTTGGTCCTCCGCGCCCCGGACGGCCGGGGCGGCCGCTGGCCGTAGGTGCGCGGCGGCGGCGCGCCGAAGATGCGGCGGGTCGAGGGACGGGGAATCCGGCGGGACGCCGGCGCTCCCCAGGACCTGCCTCGGGCAGGTTGCCGGAGACGACGGGCTGGTAGCCCGTGCCACCCGGGGCTCAGTCGGCGGTCGGCAATGGCGCTCCCCAAGACTCGGTGGGCTTGGGGACGAGGAATCCGGTGAGACGCCCGCGCTCCCCGAGACCTGCCTCGGGCTGGTAGCCCGTGCCACCCTCGAAGGAGCGGCCCTCGGCGCAGATGTACTCGCCGGGCCAGCCCACGAGGAAGGTAAAGGCGATGCGGCCGGTGGTGGGTTTGGGGAACGGACCCGAGACGGCGCGGTGGAGGTGGTAGGGCCGAGCTGCGACTCGGCCTGGCGGCGCGGCAGCACCGCCCTACCGGGCGCGGGGACGGAGCGCAGTTCGATGTCGGGTTCGCCGAAGACTCGGTGGGCTTGGGGAAGACGAATCCGGCGGGACACCCGCGCTCCCCGAGACCGGCCTCGGGCAGGTTGCCCGAGGCAACGGGCTGGTCGCCCGTGCCACCCGGTTCCAGTTGGCCGGTAAGCTGCCTTTGCTTGAGCCGGTCGCGCCCGCGCGGGTAGCCTGCTTCCCGACTTATGGCATCCTCCTCTCCTCCCACCGCGCTGGTGACGGGTGCCACGCGCGGCCTCGGCCGGGAAGTGGCGCGACAACTGGCGGCGGCGGGCTTCCGGCTCTTTGTCACCGGCCGTGACACGGACCTGCTGGCTGCGCTCCGGAACGAGCTTGCTTGCGAGGGGCTGGCCGTGGATCTGACGCCTCCGGAGGCGCCCGGCCGCCTGTTCGCAGCCGCGCGCGCGGCGCTGGGGCGGGTGGACGTGCTGATCAACAACGCCGGTTTCAACCGCGCCAAGACGCCCGTAAGCGACGTGACGGCTGACGAGCTCGACGCCTCCTACGCCGTCAACGTCCGCGCGCCCATCCTCCTCGCACGCGAGGCGCTCCGCGACATGGCCCCGCGCCGGTCCGGCCACATCGTCAACGTGATTAGCAGCGTGGTTCAGGCACGCCTGGAGAACTACTCCGTGTACACCACCATGAAGCAGGCGCTGCACGGCTTCACCGGCTGCCTGATCAAGGAAGCGCGGCAGGTGGGGGTGAAGGTGACCGGCGTTTATCCGGGCGGTGTGGACACAACCTTCCGCGCCAACCCGCGCCCCGACTACCTGCGGGCAGCGTCGGCGGCGCGGATGATTGTCGGGTGTGTCACGGCGCCGGAAGACGTCGTCGTCCACGAACTGATCTTCCGGCCGATGGTCGAGACCAATTTCTGAGCGGCAACGATTCAGCCCAAACTCCGCAGTTCGCTACACAGAAGACAACGAAGGGAACGAAGCAGCAACGGGAACGGGATTGTCCTCCGGGCACTTTTCCTGACCGTCCTATCCCGGTGGAGGCCCTTCTCCCTTCGTTAGCTTGGTTGACTTCTGTGCATCCAACTTCGGTTTTCGGGTTTAGTTGAAACCGCCAATGGACGCCAATGAACGCCAATGGGATCGGGCTTTCCGCCGGGTGCGGAGAGCGGTCCAGCGGCCACGGGTCAGTAAGTTTCCGTCCGCGTGGCCACTTTAGTGCGAACCGCCCGCCTCGCTTCGCGTGGATTCGCGTCTCTTCGCGGTCGGAAGGAATCGTTCCGGTTGAGCGATCCCGGCGCTGACGGCTGGCCGGTGGCCTACGGCCCCGGCACGGGCGGGACCGGGAAGTTTTGACCGCCCACGCCGGGCGGGAAGTCCACCCCGGGGATGGGCGGGGTGGGCGGGAGGGCCACCCCCTGTTGCCGAGCGATGACCTCCTGCGCCTTCATGGTGAGCACCTGCTGTTCCGGCGTCATCACGGGGGGTGCCTCGGCGTCAACCATCGGCGCGGCCGCTCCCAAGCGGCTGGGCCGCGACGGGATTTGGCGAATGCCGGCCGCGACCGGCGAATTCCCGATGCCGGCCGGCTGAGCGACGCCCGGTTGAACCGCACCCGCTTGGGGCAGGTTGAAGCCCGGAGGCATCGTGGCGCCGCTGCCCGCGACGGTCGTCGCCGGCCGCGCGGGAATCGCGCCGGGCCGCGCCGGGAGGCCCGGGACCGGGGCTCCGGGTGCGGGAAGCGGGCTGGTGGGCGGTTTGATGCCGTGTTCCTTGAAGTTCAGCGCCAGTTCCTTCCCGCCGTACATGACCCGCACGGCGCCGGCGCGTTCATCAATGGAAAGCACCTGAAGATTGGTGATGTAAGTGTCCCAGTCGCCTTCCCGCACCAGGTCCGAGACGAGGTTGGTCTTGCCCGGCTCCTCGACGACAAACATGGCGCGCTTGCCGCCCAGCAAGGTGGTGATGCCGGTGAGCTTGAGCGAAGTCGGCGAGACGGGGGGCGGTTCGGGCGCCGGCGGTTCGGGCGGCGGGGGCTCGGGTTTGAGCCCGAAGGGATTGCGCGCGACGATGGACGAGTACGGATTCTTGGGGAGCGGGGTGCTCGCATCGGGATCCCCGGCCGCCTCCCCGCCGGCTGCGGCGGCCACGGGTTCCGGCGGAGCCTCCGCGGGCGTTGGCGTCGCCGGAGCCGTGCTTCCGGTCAGCCAGCCGGCCAATGCCATGCCTGCCATCGCCGTTGCGCACCATTTCATGCCGGGAGAGTAACTCACGCCGATTCAGAACACCAGCCGCTCGATGAAGTTGCGGCGTCGCACGGTGTGGTTGCCGTTACCGCCCGCGCGCGGCAAAGTGCGGCCGTGAATGCACGCCTCGCCTGCTGGACGCTGGCCGTCCTGGTCGCCGTGACGGCAACCGCCGCGACGCCCCGCCCGAATCTGCTGCTGTGCATCGCGGACGACGCCTCGTGGCATCACTTCGGCGCGAACGGCGACCCGATCGTGCGCACGCCGGTCTTCGATCGCGTGGCTCGTGAGGGCGTGAACTTCCGCCACGCCTTCACGTCGGCGCCCAGTTGCACACCGTCGCGTGGCGCGCTGTTGACCGGCCAGCATTTCTGGCGATTGGGCGAAGGCGCCAACCTCTGGAGCCGCTGGCCGAACGCCGCGCCGGTGTATCCGGATCTGCTGGCGCAGGCCGGCTACTGGGTCGGAGCGCAGGGCAAGGGCTGGGGCCCGGGCGATTTCCGCTCGCACGGCCGCGCGCACAACCCGGCCGGCCCGCCGGTGAAGGATTTCGCCGCGTTTCTGGACAGCGTTCCCCCGGGCGCCCCCTTCTGCTTCTGGTTCGGCAGCACCGACCCGCATCGCCCTTACGACCGCGGCTCCGGGGAACAGGCCGGGTTGCCGCTCGCCGCCGTGCCCGTGCCGCCGTTTCTGCCCGACACGCCCGCGGTGCGCAGCGACCTGCGCGACTACTACGCGGAGATCGAGCGCTTCGACCGCGCCATCGGCGCGATGCTCACCCTGCTGGAAGAACGCGGCGCGTTGGCCAACACGCTCGTGGTCATCACCAGCGACAACGGCTTCCCCTTCCCGCGGGGCAAGGCCACCGCCTACGACGCCGGCACGCGGATGCCGTTGGCCCTTCGCTGGCCGGCCCGCGTGCCGGGCGGGCGGGTGGTGGACGACTTTGTCAGCCTCACCGATCTGGCGCCCACCTTCCTCGAAGCCGCCGGCCTCAAGCCCCCCCGCGCGATGACCGGCCGCAGCCTCCTGCCGCTGCTCACCTCGGGGAAAAGCGGCCTGATCGAACGGCGCCGCGACCGCGTGTTCTTCGGCCGCGAACGGCACGCCAACGTGCGCGAGGGCGACCGGGGCTATCCGATTCGCGGCGTCCGCACGAAGGACTTTCTCTACCTGCGAAATCTGGCACCCGACCGCTGGCCCGCCGGCGATCCGCCGATCTACGGTGACGTGGACCAGGCCAACGACATCGCGGGTTCGCCGAGCAAACAGGCGGTGGTCGAACACGGTGGCGACCCGGCGGTGCGCCGACTGTTCGAGCTGGCCTTCGGCCGCCGGCCGGCCGAGGAGCTCTATGACCTGCGGACCGACCCGTGGCAGATGAACAACGTCGCGGGCGACCCGGCTTACCGCCGCGTGCGCCATCAACTCGCCCGCGACCTCGCGCGCGAATTGCGGCGCACCGCCGATCCCCGCGCGACCGGCCAGGGCGATGTCTTTGACGGCTACCCTTACGTGGCCGGCGGCACCGTGGTCCGGCCACCGGGCCGGTGAAGCCGGGGGGGCACTGAGGGTTGCCGGCCGAGCCAGGCCGCGAGGACGTGCGCCGGTGGGCGCGCCGTGGTCGGGCTGGACAGCCCGGCAAAGATGGCTTTATTGCTGCGGTATGAACCCTCGGAAACCATCACGCCGGGCCCGCAGCGCGTGCCGCCCGCGGGGGCTGGCCCGCCAAGGTTTTACCCTCATCGAACTATTGGTGGTGGTGGCGATCATTGCCATCCTCGCCGGCCTGCTGCTGCCCGCGTTGTCCCAGGCCAAGGCCAAGGCCGACAAGGCGCTGTGCGCCAGCAATTGCCGCCAGTGGGGCGTGGCCGTCCAGTTGTACGCCGCCGACTACCACGACTACTTCCCCGACAACACGCAGGCGTACCATGTCAGTTGGTGCAGCACCAACGTCGCGCAATTCTGGAAGGACTACCTGCTGCCGCAGCGCAAGACCACCGCCGAGAAGGAGAAGTTCCACGTGATCTTCTGCCCGACCGACAAATGGCATCGCCATGCCGACCTGTGGCGCAACAACGATCCGGCGTCGGAGACCAAACCCATCCTCACCGGTTACTTCTTCCTGCCGCATCGCGTGACGACCGGCAGCGACTGGGATTACAAAAGCATGGGCATCGAGGCCTGGCACACCCGCAAAAAGCTGGGCGGCGAATTGACCGGCGCGCCCATCCTGATTGACCGGTTGCAGGGCCAGGGGCGCACCGACGCCGGGGGCAAGGTCGTGGGCGAGATTGATTGGTACACGACCGACGCCGGGAGAAAAATCCCGACCGCCGTGCATCGGGTGAATCGCGGAGCGCCCAGCGGCGGCAACTTTCTCTTCGAGGACGGCCACGTCACGTGGTACCCGCGGCAGCAGGTTTGGCTGGGCACCCGCAGTCCCGGCGGCAACGGCTGGCAACTGTTTTACAAAGTGCCCATCGCCGGCGAAGCCGGGGCGAGGTGAGTCCGACCGTTGACGCTGGCCCGCCCGTGACCCGCACGAAATCCGGACCGCGCAATTCACTGGACCGTCCCGCCGCCGGGCGCGCAGAGCCGTTTGACGGGGCGCTGTTCCCCGTGAACTGTTGCGCGCCATGACTTGCCAACCAGTCCGCATGGCGGCTTTCCACTGGGGAACGGCCAGTTGCCTCATGGCGCTGGCGCTCCTGCTGCCCGGCGCGAGCGAACCGGCGCCTGTCCCCGCCACGGCGGCCGCCCCGGCGCGCTTGATCGCCTCGCCGGAGCCCGGCTGGCCCCAGTGGCGCGGGCCACGCCGTGACGGCGTCTCCGACGAGACCGGCCTGCTGGCACGCTGGCCGGAGGGTGGGCCGCCGCGCGTGTGGCAGACCGGCGGGCTGGGCCGGGGCTACTCGGCGCCCATCATCACCGGCGGGCGGATTTTCCTCACGGGCGATGTCGGCGATGATTTGGTCGTGTTCGCGCTCGACCTCGACGGCCGCCCGCTGTGGCAGGCGAAAAACGGGCGGGCGTGGAAGACGCCGTATCCCGGCGCCCGTGCGGCCGTCACCTTCAGCGCGGGACACCTTTACCACCTCAATGCGCACGGCCGGGTCGCCTGCTTGGTTGCCGCCACGGGCCAGGAAGTGTGGGCCGTCGAGGTCTTCGAGACCTTCGGCGGCCGAAACATCACGTGGGCCCTGAGCGAAAGCCTGTTGGTGGACGGACCGCGGGTGATGGTGACCGTCGGCGGCAGCGAGGCCCTGATGGCAGCGTTGGACAAGCGGACCGGCGCGGTGGTCTGGCGCACGCCGCCGCTCAAGTTCGGTCCCTCGACCGATCCCAATCACGAGCGCCTGCCCGAGCCGCCGGGCGATTTCGACCAGGCCAGCTACGTGGCCCCCATCCTTTTCGAGCTGGGCGGGCGGCGGCTGATCGCCGGCTGCTCGACCCGGCATTTCTTTGGCGTGGACGCTGACTCCGGTGAGTTGGTGTGGACGCGGGCGTTGCCGACCCGCTACGCGGTCATTGCCGCCACACCGGTGCTGGTGGACAACGCGGTCTTTGTGACCGCGCCGGACACCGAGGCCGGCGGCCTGTTCCGGCTCGGCACGGAGGGAGGGCGGGTGACGATCGAGCGGGCGTGGTCCACGAAGCTGGACACCTGCCACGGCGGGCTGGTGCGCGTGGGAGATCTGTTGATCGGCTCGCGCTATCGGCCCGCGAGGGGCTGGCTGGCGCTCGATGCGCGGTCCGGCGAGGTGCGCCACGAGTTGCCCGATCTGACCATGGGCTCGGTCCTGTACGCCGGGGAACGGCTCTACTGCTTGACCCAGGACGGCGAGATGGCGCTGCTCGAACTCTCCCCGGCGGGCTTCCAGTTCGCCGGCCGCTTCCAGTTTGTGACCGAGCGCAAGCACGATGTGTGGACCCACCCGGTCATTCTCGACGGCCGCCTCTATCTCCGGCACCACGAGAACCTTTCGTGCTACGACATCCGGGCGCGGTGACGGCGGCCGGCAACCTTTCGGTCTGCCTGGCCCCCACCAGTCTCCCGGGCTGAAAGTCAAAAGCCCAACGGCACCTCCATCACTGCGCAATCTCGCTGGCCCGAAACCTCCCGCGCTGCCCCCGCCCCCTTCGGACTTCGCACTTCGGACTTCACCCTTCCCCTTCCCACACGGCCCTTGTCCGCGCCGCGGCGAGGGCGAACACTGCGGGCGATGCATTCCTCCGCTGCCTCTCGCTCCGGTCGGCCCGGAAGCTGGCCCCGCGCGCTGCGCCGGGGCTGGGCGTTGCTCGGTCTCGCCGGGCTGACCTCAACCTTCGCCGCTGCGGCGACCTTCCCCGCGCCGGTCTTCAACGTCCGCGACCACGGAGCCCGGGGCGACGGGACCACGCCCGACACGGCGGCCATCACGCGCGCGATCGAGGCCGCCGCGGCGGCCGGCGGCGGCACCGTGGTTTTCCCCGCAGGGCGTTACCTCGCGGGCACACTTCACCTGCGGAGCCGGCTGACGCTGCAGTTCGACGCCGGGGCGCGCCTCATCGGGACCACCAATCTCGCCGAGTACCAGCAACCCACGCCGCCGGCGTTTCTGCCGGAGGCGCGCTGGGGCAAGTGGCATCGCGGTCTGCTCGTGGGCGAAGAGGTCGAGGACGTGACCTTGATTGGCCCCGGCGTGATTGACGGCAACCGGGTGTTTGACCCGACCGGCGAGGAACGGATGCGCGGCCCGCACACCCTGGTTTTCGCGAATTGCCGGCGGGTGACCGTGCGCGACCTGACGTTCGTGGATGCGGCCAATTACGCCGTGTTCTTCCAGGTGAGCGACGAGGTCGAGTTTCGCAATGTCACCTTCATCGGCGGGTGGGACGGCATCCACTGGCGGGGCGCACCGGAGCGGTGGTGCCGGAACGTCCGCATCCTCGACTGCCAGTTCTACACCGGCGACGATGCGATCGCCGGCCGGTACTGGGACCACACGGTGATCGCGGGCTGCGTGATCAACTCCTCGTGCAACGGCCTCCGGCTGATCGGCCCGGCCCGGCGATTGATCGTTCACGACTGCCTGTTTTACGGCCCCGGCGAGCAGCCCCACCGCACCTCGGGCGAGCGCCGCCGGACCAACATGCTCTCCGGCATCATCCTGCAACCGGGCGCCTGGGATCCCACGCAAGGGATTTTGGACGACGTGCTGCTGACCCGGTTGACCATGCAGGCGGTCGCATCGCCGGTGACGCTCTGGACCAAGCCGGGCAACCCCGTGGGCCGCGTCACCATCAGTGACCTGACGGCGACCGGCGTGTACCGGTCGGCCCTGTCCGTCGAAAGCTGGAGTGAGACGCCGATCACCAACGTGGTGTTGCGGGGTCTGCAGGTGGAGTTCGACGGCGGCGGGACGGCGGCCCAGGCGGTGCAGGAAGTCAAAGGCCCCGGCGTAGATGCGCGGCCGCTACCCGCCTGGGGCATCTATGCGCGCCACGTGGCCCGACTCATCGTCGAGGATGTGCGCCTCAGTCTCGCCGCCCCCGATCTCCGGCCGGCGCTCGCGGCCGAGGAGGTGGGCGAATTGGTTTTGGACAACTTTCGGTTTCCGGCGGTCGAGGGCGTGCCCGTGCCGTACGCACTGAAGCGGGTCGGCCGGGTGTCCCAGCCTGCACCGGCGGCGCCGATTCCGCCGGCGGCGCCGTGAGGAGAGCGGGTCAGGACCGGCCGGCGCCCGGCGGCGGGAGGGGCGCCTGCCGGTCAGCGGTGGCAGCGTAGCCGTGGAGCACCCACTCCAGCCGCCCGGTGTCCGTGTCCACAAGCAATCCATGCACGGGAAGCAGGCGCGGCAAAAAGGGACTGGCCCGCAGACGCCGCACGGCGGCGACCACTGCGGAGCGTTCGTCGGCTGCGGGCGGCAGCCACTCGTCGAAGTCCCGGCCCAGCGCGGCGGCCTCCGCGCCGTGCGACCGCAAGCGTTCGGCGAGCGGGCCCCGACCCGCCGGCAAGCAGCGGCAATCGGTGTGGCCCAGCACCACCACTTCCCTGCCGCCGTCAACCGCGCACGCGAGGGCCACGGCGCGCGCGGTTTCAGACTGGGGCCCGCTGACGGCCGCGCCGGGAGAGGTCAGCCACAGGAAGTCGCTCTCCGACACGCCGAGCACCTCGGGCAGCAGCGCGTGCAGCCGGGGATCAAAGCAGGTCAACGCCACCAGCGGCAGCGCGGCCGCGAAGTCTGCCGGCCGCAGTCCCGCGCGCGCATCGCCGGCCAGGGCGCGGTGATTGGCATCCACGATGGCTTCCACGAGGCGCATCGGCAGCGGCGGTTCAAAAGGCCCCGCGAGCCACGCGCGCGGTGGTGACCCGGACCTGGTGCGAATGATAGGCCTCAGGCGTGGGCCGGCCCGGCGTCACCGCCACCCGAAACGCCGCATCGTCGCGGGCGGGTACGGTCATGAAGGTCCGACCGTGCGCGGCATCCAGCAACCGGCCGGCGGTATCGAAAAACCGGCATTCAAACTCGAGGTCGCGCCACGGCAGATCGCTCTGGTTGGTGACCAGGCCCGTCACGTAGATCCGGGCGCCGTTGGTGGTCTCGACCCAATTCAACCATGACGCGCGCACATCCAGCGCCGTCGGGACCTCGGAGTAAAAGGGGCGGGGCATCATCACTTGCTGGAAGCGATCCAAGGCCGCCAGCAGCAGGGCTCCACCGCCCAGCATCACGGGCAGGATGAGGACCAGGGAATGGACGAGCGGATTCCGCAGCGACCGCCACGTCAACCATTGCCGGCAACGGGGACACACTTTCGCCGGCGCGGAGATTTCCTCGCGGCAGAACGGGCACTCACGTCGGGTTGGCGGGTCAATGCGCATGACGGAACCCCGGGGTGCGCTCAATCGGGATCCGGCGGCCGGTCGCCATCGGTGGCGAGCTGCACGCGCGCCGCGAGGCTCGCCGCGGCCACGCTCGGGGGCAGCCGCCCGACCTCGAGGCGAAAGGCCGCCTCACTCGCCGGCCGAACCACCGGCAGATCCTGGAGCGGCAGATGACGGGCGTCGTGCAGCGAACCGTCGGGGTTGAGGAAGCGCAGTTCAATTTCCCGAATCCGCCACGGCACAGCACTGCGGTTGGTGACCAGACCCAGTGCCGCATAACGCTCCGACCTGCCCATCGGCTCGAGCGTGATCCGCGTCACTTCCACCTGTCCCCGATAAGGTGGGAAGGGACGCCCCTCCGGGCGATCGAATCTCGCATCAAGCCACGCACCCCCGGCCAGCAACAAGCCGCCCGCGAACACCGCCACGCCCAGCGCCCCCCACTCCCGCCGGGTCAGTTCCCAACGGCCGTTCGGCGACTGACAAAACGGGCACCGCCGCGCGGCGGCCTTGATGGTCTCCGCGCAGGTCGGGCACGTCCGGACAGCCGCGGGTTCAGGCGTCGTCATGGGGCATGAGAAACCACAGCGCGAGGTACACCAGGATGCCGGGAAAGGCGGCGCTCAGGACGGAGCAGAGCACATACACCAGCCGGACCCGCGAGGACGGCCAGCCCAGGTGCCGGGCCAGACCCGCGCAGACGCCCGCGATCCAGCGGCCCTGACGGGGACGGGTGAGCGCCATATCACGCCTCCGGGGGCAGGAACCAGTGGATGTAGCCGCACCGGGCGCAGATGTAGCAACGGCCGGTGGGATTGATCCAATCAAGGTTCAGAAAAGACATGCCGGCGGTGTTGAGCTGGGCGTCGCGGCGGTGGAAGTGGTCGTGCCCGCAGACCAGGCACCGCAGGGGCTGGCCCTGAATCTCGACCGGGACGGGTTCGCGTTTCATGGGGCAAGAGTTGGCGGTGTGTTGCCGTCAGGGCTGGATACCAGCGCGCGCGACGGAAAGCGAGCCACACGTTCCGGTCGCCGGGCGAAGAAATAGATCAGAGCGCCAATGAGGTGAGCGAACAGGATGATGAGCACCCAGACGATCTTGTCATGGCTCTCGCCCGGCTCGTTCCGGGCCGCGTCCACCAGCATCCAGATCCAGAAGGCCGTGCCCAGCGCGCCCAGCAGCAGGAACGGCAGCAGGAAGAGAAACTCGAAGGGGCTGATCAAGGCGGTCATGGCCAGGTTTCAGTGTCCGTCGGTTGCGTGACGACGGAGAGCCAACCCGACCGGCGACCGCGCCGCACTTACAAGTTGCGGGGCGGATTGGAAATTCCGCCACCGCGGGGGTCCTGCGGGCCGGCTAGCGCGGCGGAAAGTCGAACTCGACCTTGCCCTTCTCGCCGAGGACCAGATGCGCTGGAAAAGGCTTGCCGGCCTTCGAGATGAACTTCGTCAACAGGTCGGTGCGGCCGTTCGCGAGGAGCTTGCCCAACTGCTCGTGATCGAGCGGTTGCTGGAGGATCACGCGGCCGACCCGGAAGGCGCACCGTTTGGTGGCTGCCTGCGAGTGCTCACAGACATAGTGCTCCGGGCCTTCGAAGATGCGCCCGCCGCAGCGGGGACACTTGCCCAGGGGCGTCTGGCCGGTGAAGTCGAGCACGGGGGCCGGGGCGGCGCTGCGGGTCCGCCGGCCGGCCGCCGCTTTGCGCGGCGCGAACTCGAATTTCACCTCGCCGTCCCGGAGCACCAGGAAGGCCTCGAACTTGCGCCCGGTGCGCTTGGACACGAAACCGCCCAGCAGGTCGGTCTTGCCCTCCGCGAGCAGTTTCTTCATCTGGGCGGGCTCGACGGCTTGCTGCAGGATGAGTTTGCCCGCACGGAAGTCGCACGGGCGCTCCCGGCCGGTGGCGCGCTCGCACACGTAGTTGGCGCCGCCGTCAAAAACCTGCGCCCCGCACTTCGGGCAGCGGCCCAGGGGTTCTTTGCCGGTGAAGTCCACCGGCGCGGCTTCGGCGCCCGGCGTCTCGCGATCGTTGTTGCCGAAGTCGAACTCGATGCGGCCGGTGTCGGCGAGCTTGAGCGCCGCGGCGAACGGTTTGCCCAGGCGGCTGCGGAAGCCCGGGAGCGGCCCGAGCTGCCGCTCGCGCAGGAGCGTCTCCACTTCCTGGCTCTCGAGGAGGCGCCCGGCCAGGATGCGCGGCAGGGCGAAATCGCAGCCGGGCCGGACGCATTGGAAGTTGCGGTATTTCTCGTGAACCTCGCCCCCGCACTTGGGGCAGGGCGCCCGGAGCGCGCCGAAGTCACCGGGGATCGTGTCGTGCTCGTACTGCTTGGCGCGCGCCACGATCTGCCGGGTCATCTCGGCGATCTCGGCCATGAATTCGGCGCGGGTCTTCCGACGGCGCTGCACCTGGAGCAGCTTGAACTCCCAGTCGCCGGTCAGTTCGGGTTTGGTGAGTTCGGGGATGCCCAGCCCCTCGAGCAACTCCATGAGCAGAAACGCCTTGGAGGTCGCCTGAAGTTCCTTGCCCTGGCGGTGCAGGTAATCTTCCTCGATCAGGCCTTCGATGATGGCGGCGCGCGTGGCAGGCGTCCCCAGACCCTTCTCGGCCATCGCCTCGCGCAACTCGTCGTCCTCGACCAGCTTGCCCGCGCCCTCCATGGCGCTGAGCAACGTCGCTTCGTTGAACCGCGGCGGCGGCTTGGTCTGGCTGGCTTTGACCTCGATCTCCGGGGTTTGCACGACTTCGCCGGGCTTCACGAGCGTGAGGTTGGCGGGCTCGTCGCCGGTGGGCAGCTCCCGGCCATAAACCGTCAGCCAGCCGGGCTGGACCAGCACCTTGCCGGTGGTTTTGAAGGGCTCGCCCTCGACCCGCGTAATGCGCGTGGTCTCGAGGAACTCGGCCGCCGGGTAGAAGATGGCCAGAAACCGCCGGGCCACCAGATCGTAAAGCTTTTGCTCGAGCTCGGACAATCCCTTGGGAGCCTGGGTGGTGGGGATGATCGCGAAGTGATCCGAGACCTTGGCGTTGTTGAAAACCCGCTTGTTCGGGCGCACCCAGCCCTGGTCGAGGATGGTCGCGGCGAACGGGCGGTAATCGGTCTCGGCGAGCATCTGCAGCGTGCTCCGGACCGTACCCAGGTAGTCCTCGGGCAGGGCCCGCGAATCGGTGCGCGGATAGGTCAGGACCTTGTGCCGCTCGTAGAGCGTCTGCGCGAGAGCAAGGGTCCGCGCCGCCGGCAGACCAAAGCGGGCGTTCGCCTCGCGCTGGAGACTGGTCAGATCGAACAACAGCGGCGAAAGCTGTGTGGTGGGCTTGCTTTCCTCGGTGACCACGCCGGGCTTGCCGAGGCACTTGGCGCGGATGGCCTCGGCCCGGGCTGCGTCCCACAGCCGCTCGGGCTTGAGCTCGGCGTCGGCGTCCTTGCCCGCGGGTTTGGCGAAGTGCTCGTCGAACCACCGGCCGGGGTAGGTGCCGGCCTCGGCCTGAAACGTGGCGATCACCTCCCAATAGTCGCGGGGCACGAAGTTGCGGATGCGCTGCTCGCGTTCGACAACAATGGCGAGGGTGGGCGTCTGCACGCGCCCCACGGTGGTCTTGTAAAAGCCGCCGGCCTTCGAGTTGAAGGCGGTCATGGCGCGGGTGCCGTTGATGCCCACCAGCCAGTCGGCCTCCGCGCGACTGAGGGCGGCGTCGGCCAGCGGCTGCAGGTCGGCGTCCTCGCGCAAGCGCGCGAAGCCCTCGCGAATGGCGGCGGGCGTCATGGATTGCAGCCACAGGCGCCGAATGGGCTGCCGGGCGCCGGTGTAGCGGATGATGTTGCGGAAGATCAGTTCGCCCTCGCGGCCCGCGTCACACGCGTTAATGATCGCGTCCACGTCCTTGCGCTTGAGGAGGCGGGCCAGTTGCTTGAGCCGGCTTTCACTGCGCTCGATCGGCCGCAACTCGAAGTGGGGAGGAATGACCGGCAGGTGGTTGAAACTCCACTTGCCCCGCGCCGGCTCCACGCCCTCGGGCACGGCCAGCTCCAGCAGGTGGCCGACGGCGGACGACACCACGAACTGGTCGTTTTCGTAGTAATCGTCCTGCTTTTTGAACCCGCCCAGCGCCCGGGCGATGTCGCCGGCGACGGAGGGCTTTTCCGCGATAATCAACGCCTTGCCCATGCAGTTGGTTGGCGACGGTCGGCCCCTCGGGCGCCGCGCGTCTCATGCCATGAGCGCGCGAACGTTGCGGAAAAGGCGCGTCAAGTCAACTGCGCCCGGCTTGCTTCAGGCGGGCCGGCGCCTACCCTGCGACGCCTATGGAGCTTGCACGGGATGCAAAAATTTACGTGGCCGGTCATCGCGGGCTGGTGGGCAGCGCCATTTGGCGGGCCCTCGAGAACGAGGGTTTCACGCGCCTGATCGGCCGCACCCACGCCGAGCTCGACCTGCTCGACGCCGCCGCGGTCCGCGGCTTCTTCGAATCCGAGCGGCCGGAGTACGTTTTCGTGGCCGCGGCAAAGGTGGGCGGGATCAAGGCCAACCATGAGTTCCCCGCGGACTTCCTGTTCAACAACCTGGTGATCGAGTGCAACGTGATCCACGAGGCCTGGCGCACCGGCGTGCGCAAACTGCTCTTCCTGGGCAGCTCGTGCATTTATCCGAAGTTCGCCCCCCAACCGCTCCGCGAGGAGTCCCTGCTGACCGGCCCGCTGGAGCCGACCAATGAATGGTACGCGGTGGCGAAGATCGCCGGCATCAAGCTTTGCCAGGCCTACCGCCGGCAGCATGGCTGCGACTTCATCAGCGCCATGCCCACGAATCTCTACGGCCCCAACGACAACTACGACCCGCAAACCTCGCACGTCCTCCCGGCGCTCATCCGTCGCTTTCACGAGGCCAGGCAGGCCGGCGCGCCGCGCGTGGTCTGCTGGGGCACCGGCACGCCGCGCCGCGAGTTTCTGCACGCCGATGACCTCGGCCGGGCGTGCGTCTTCCTGATGCGCGCGTACAGCGAGGAGCAGTTCATCAACGTCGGCAGCGGCGCGGACCTCACCATCCGCGAACTGGCCGAACGGGTCGCCCGCGTCGTGGGTTACGCGGGCGAAATCGCGTGGGACCCCGGCCAGCCGGACGGCACGCCGCGCAAGTTGATGGACAGCTCGCGCCTCTTCGCCCTGGGCTGGCGGCCGCAAGTGGACCTGGAGACCGGCATCCGCGGCGCCTACGAGGATTTCCTGCGCCGCACGGGCGCCACCGTGTAGGAGCGGGCGTGTGCGCACGGCCGCTTTCCATTACGACCTGCCGCCGGAATTGATCGCCCAAACACCGGCCGAACGGCGGGACGGCTCGCGCCTGCTGGTGTTGCGCCGGGCCGACGGCGCGGTCGCGCATCGCGCCTTTCCGGACCTGCTCGAGTACCTCCGCCCCGGCGACGCCCTGATCCTGAACGATTCGCGGGTGATCCCGGCGCGTTTGCGGGCCCGCAAGCCGGACTCCGGCGGCCAGGTGGAGGTGCTGCTCGGCGAGGAATGCGGGCGCAACGACTGGTGGGTGATGCTCAAGCCGGGCAAACGCGTCCGTCCCGGCACGCGCCTTGAGTTCTATCGCCCGGACGGCTCGTCGGCGCCGTTCCACGCGACGGTGCGGGCCAAGAGCGACGACGGGCTGTATCGGCTGGCGTTCGCGGGCGTCCCGGAGATCCAGGCGGCGCTGGACGGCGTGGGCGAGGTGCCCCTGCCGCCCTACATCGCCCGGCCGGACGGCCCGCGCGCGGAGGACGACGGGCGCTACCAGACAATCTTTGCCCGCCAACCCGGCTCCGTGGCCGCGCCCACGGCCGGGCTGCATTTCACCCGCGAACTGCTGGATCAAGCGCGGGCCAGCGGCGTGCGGGTGGGCTTCGTCACCTTGCATGTGGGATTGGGCACGTTTGCGCCGATCAAGACCACGGAAGTGGCCGCGCATCGGATGCACGAAGAAGGGTTCGAGCTGCCGGGCGAAACGGTGGATCTCATCCACGCCACGCAGCGCGGCGGCGGCCGCGTGGTGGCGGTGGGCACGACCACCGTGCGAGTCCTCGAGAGCGCGGCCGCGGCCGGAAGTCCGCTGGCCGCCGGCCGCGGGCGCACGGGCATCTTCATTTACCCGCCGTTCCGGTTCCGGGTGGTGGACGCCCTGCTGACGAACTTCCATCTGCCCGAATCCACGCTGCTCATGCTGGTGAGCGCGTTCGCCGCGCCGGGGGAGGAGCGCGGGCGCGAGCTGGTGCTGGCCGCCTATGCGGAGGCCGTCGTCCGGCGGTACCGTTTCTTCAGTTACGGCGACGCGATGTTGATCGTATGACCAGCCCGGCGCCCGCCAACATGGTGGATCTGGCCGCGCCCACGGTGGCCCGCCGGTGGCGCCGCGCGGAGCCGCCGTTCGTCCTCGTGAACATGGCGATGACCGCCGACGGCAAGATTGCCACGGCCAATCGCGCCGTCTCCTCCTTCGGCAGCCGGCGCGACCTGGCCCACCTGTACGAACTGCGCGCCACGGTGGACGCCGTGATGTGCGGTGCGCGCACCGTGGCCGGCGGCGAGGTCCTCCTCGGCCCCGGAGGCGTCCGCTACCAACGCGCCCGGCTCCGGCGCGGACTGGCGGAGTTCAATCTCCGCGTCGTCGTCAGCGGGTCCGGCTCGCTCGCCCCCACCCTGCCCCTGTTCCGCCACCGCTTCTCGCCCATCGTCGTGCTCACCACCGCGCGCGCCGGCCGGAGTCGTTTGCGGCGGCTCGCCGCGGTGGCCGACGAGGTCGTGATTGGCGGCGAACCGGAACTGGATCTGGCGGCCGCCGTGCGCTGGCTGGCCGCGCGGTGGGGCGTCCGGCGGCTCCTGTGCGAGGGCGGCGGCGAGTTGAACGCCGCCATGTTCCGCGCCGGACTGGTCAACGAACTTCACCTCACCATTTGCCCGCTGGTTTTCGGCGGACGGGACGCGCCCACCATCGCCAGCGGGGTCGGCGCCCGGATGCTGGCCGACGCCACCCGACTCGAACTGCAACGGTACCGCCGGGTCGGCGACGAACTCTTCTGCGTGTTCACCACGTCCGCGAAGCCGGCCGCTTCCGAATAACGGGACCAGCGCGCCGGGAAAGCTGGCCCGGGGCGTGCGCCGCCAGGCGGCAGCCGTCGCTCCCGCAGGTCGGAAACGGAGCTCAGGCCTCGGCGGGCGGTGGGTCGGCGAGTTCGAGGATGCGCTGGAACTGGGCATCCGTGACCGGCATGACCGACAGGCGTGGTTGGCGCAGCAACGCCAGCTCGTGGAAGAGCGGATCGCGCTTGAGTTCCGCCAGCGGCAAGGCGCGGCGCAGCGGCTTGACGGGCGCCTGGTCCACGCACGACCAGTCGCCTTCAGGGGCGGTCGGGTCGGGAGAGGCGGCGCGGGCGACGCGGGCGAGGCCGACCACCTGCTTCTCAGCCCCGGTGTGGTAGTAGAGCACGTCGTCTCCCTTTTTCATCGCGCGGAGATGATTGCGCGCCTGGAAGTTTCGGATGCCGGTCCAGGCCGTTGCGCCGTCCCGAACCAGTTGCGCCCACGGGTAGTCGTCGGGCTCCTGTTTGACCAGCCAGTGTTGTTTCGACATGGACATGGGATAGACCGAAGCGGCCGCGGGTCAAACCGAGAAAGGGCTGGCCGCCACCGCCCGCCGCTGATTAGGCTCGCGCCATGGCCTTTGCCAAACTGGGGCTCTCCAAGCCGGTGCTCGAGGGGGTGCGCGCGATGGGCTACGTCGAGCCCACGCCCATCCAACTCCGCGCGATCCCGCTGGTGCTCATCGGCCGCGACCTGATCGGCAGCGCCCAAACGGGCACCGGCAAAACGGCGGCGTTCGCGCTGCCCATTCTGACCCGGCTTGACCAATCGGCCCCCGGCCCGCGGGCGTTGATCCTCGAGCCCACCCGTGAACTGGCCGCGCAGGTCGAGACGGCCTTCCGCGACTACGCCCGGTTCACGCCGTTGAAGATCGCGGTCGTCTATGGCGGCGTGGGTTATGGCGCGCAAACCGACGCACTGCGCGCGGGCGTGGACGTGCTGGTGGCCACCCCGGGCCGCCTGCTGGATCATTTGGAACGCGGCCACTGCCGGCTCGACCGGGTGGAGTTCCTGGTCCTCGACGAAGCGGACCGGATGTTGGACATGGGCTTCCTGCCGGACGTGCGGCGGATCGTCGAACGGTGTCCGCGGCAGCGGCACACGTCGTTGTTCTCGGCCACGATTCCCCCGCAGATCGAAACGCTCATCCAGTGGGCGATGCGGTCGCCCGAGACGGTCGAGATCGGTGCGCGGCGTTCGCCGGCGGAGACGGTCCGGCACGCGCTCTATCCGGTGGCGAGCAGCCAGAAGACCGAGTTGCTCCTGGAACTGCTCAAGCGCCTGAACTTCGATTCCGTAATCATCTTCTGTCGCACCAAACACGGGGCCGACCGCGTGGCGCACCTGCTCAAACGCCACAATCATTCCGTGGCGGTGCTCCACTCGAACCGCACGCAGAAGGAGCGCGAGCAGGCGTTGCGCGGCTTCCGTGATGGCCGTTACGAACTGCTGGTGGCCACGGACATCGCCGCCCGGGGCCTGGACATCCAGGACGTGAGTCACGTGATCAATTACGACGTGCCGCAGCATCCGGAGGACTACGTGCATCGCATCGGCCGCACCGGACGCGCGCAAGCGACCGGCGACGCGCTGACCATCGTGGCCGCCGAAGACGTGCCGCACGTGACGGCCATCGAACGGTTCATCGGCCAGAAGCTCGAGCGTACCAAGCTCGAGGGCTTCGCCTACCAGTACACCGCGCTCTTCGACGCGGAGAAGGCGGAGAAGCAGGGCGTGCAGATCGGCCGCGCCCGCGGCGCCCGCGTGGGGCGGGGCTATTATTTCGCGCCGTCGCGCCGACGGTGACAGGCGGCCCGGCGGGCTCGTCGCCTCCCCGCGGGCATCCAGGGGAGCGCCGCCGCCCGAATCCGCGCGCCAGGTAAACCGACGCATTGCCCGGACATGCCCGACCTCAATCACGCGGCCTTGCTCGGCGCCTTCGCGGCCCTGGCCGGGTTGGTGGACGCGGTCGTGGGCGGCGGTGGGCTGATTCAGATCCCCGCGCTCTTCCTGTTGCTGCCTGCCGGAGACGCCGCCGTGGTCGCGGCCGTGCTCGGCACCAACAAATTCTCGTCGTTCTGCGGCACGAGCATCGCCCTGATTCAGTACGCGCGGCGCATTCGCTTGAACTGGGGTTCGCTCCTGCCAGCGGCGGTCAGCGCGCTGGTGTTTTCATTCCTGGGCGCGCGGGTCGTAACCCTGCTCCAGCCGGAGTTCCTGCGTCCGCTGGTGCTGCTGCTGCTGGTGGCGGTCGCCGGGTACACGTTCCTCCGCAAGGACCTGGGCAGCCGGCACACGCCGGCTTTCACGGCGCGGCGGGAGCGGCTGCTGGGGGTGTTGGCGGGCGCGGCCATCGGATTCTACGACGGCTTCTTTGGACCGGGCACGGGCAGCTTCTTGATCTTCGTCTTCGTGGGGTGGTTTGGGTTCGACTTTCTAACCGCCTCGGCAAGCGCCAAGGTGATCAACTGCGCCACCAATCTCTCGGCGATCGCGTATTTCGCCGCCACGGATCACGTGCTCTGGCGGTTTGCCCTGCCCATGGCGGTGTGCAACGTCCTGGGTTCGATGGCGGGCTCGCGGCTGGCGCTCCGCAAGGGGAACCGGTTTGTGCGATGGTTCTTCCTGGTCATCGTGAGCGCGATGATCGGGCGGTTTGGCTGGGAGGTGCTCTTCGCGGCACCGCGATAGCGCCCGGCGCACCCGCCCGCCCCGCGGCCGTGGTCCTCCGCCGAAACGACGCCGTGGGTTTTGGGTGGAACGGCCAACCTGGCCGTTCTGGCGACAACTTGCCGCCCAGCCGCGTGCAAGGAAGCCGCCTCCCCTTCAGGGGCCGCCTCGCGCGTTCGACAGTCGGTTGGGGCGCCCGACCGTTCGGGCCAGTGGCCCGGTCCAAGCCGCATTCAACCCGAAAACCGAAGTCGGACTCACAGAAGGCAACGAAGCGAACGAAGGGGGAAGGGCTTCCACCGGGATGGGACGGTCAGGAAAAGTGGCCAGAGGAGAATCCCGTTCCCGTTCCTCCTCCGTTCCCTTCCTGGTCATCTGTAAAACGAGCTTCGAAGTTTGGGTTCAATGGAATCGCTCCCGCTCAGCGATCCACCTCGCCCATCACGATGTCCACGCTACCCAGAATGACCACGGCGTCCATGAGGGTCTGGCCGACGCACATGTCCTCAAGGATGGTGAGGTTGATGAAGCTGGGCGGGCGGATGCGGTAACGGTACGGATTCGGCCCGCCGTCGCTGATCAGGTAAAAGCCCAGTTCACCTTTCGGCGCTTCGAGGCGGCCGTAGGCTTCGCCGGCCCGGGGCCGGAAGTTGCGCAGCTTCGCCCGGGGATCCAGGACGGGGCCGGGGGGCAGATCGCGCAGGGCTTGCTGAAGGATTTTTGCGGACTCGCGCATCTCCAGCGCGCGCATCATGTAGCGATCGTACACGTCGCCGTGATCGCCCAGCGGGACGCCGAACGCGAAGCGCGGATAGATCCCGTAGCCGTCCACTTTGCGGAGGTCGTAATTGACGCCGCTGGCGCGCAGGCCGGGGCCGCTGACCCCGGCGCTGACCGCAAGGGCGGCGGGCAGCACGCCGATGCCCTGGGTGCGGGCCATGATGATTTCGTTGGTGGCCAGCAGTCGCTCGAATTCGTCAAAAAACCGGGGCAGTTCGCCCACCACGCGTGCGCACTGTTCGGCCCAGCCGGGGGGCAGGTCGCAGCGGCAACCGCCGAACCGGAGGTAGTTGCACATCATCCGCGAGCCGGTGAGGGCCTCGAAGAGGTCGAGGATTTTCTCCCGCTCGCGGAAGGCGTACATCAACGGCGTCCCCATCGCGCCCAGTTCCTGCAACAGGAACCCGATCATGCAGGCATGGTTGAGGATCCGCGTCAGTTCCGCCGTGATGACGCGCAAGTACTCGGCGCGCTCCGGAACGGTCAACCCGGCCAGCTTCTCCACCGCCAGCGCGTAGGCCCAGTTGTTGGTCAGCGAACAGAAGTAGTCGAGGCGGTCGGTGAACGGCATCGCCGAAAGGTAGGTGCCCTGTTCGCCGAGCTTTTCGTGGTTGCGATGCAGGTAGCCGAAGACCGGCTTGAGCCGGAGCACGCGTTCGCCATCGAGCACCACGTCCATCCGAAACACGCCGTGGGTCGAAGGGTGGTGCGGCCCGATGCTGACTTCGATGACCTCGCCCTCCAGCCCGGCGGTGCCGGCGGGCATGGGTTTGAGCTCATACGGGGCCGGCAGCGGCGGCGGCGAGGCGCCCGGCCACGCGGTGGGTGCGTCGGGGGAAACGTCGCCGGTGGACAACGCTCCGATCAGCCCCGATTCCTCCGGCGGACCTTTCATGCAGCGCCTCCCGGCGGGTAGTGCCGCCGCGCCTTGTCGCGAAGGTCGTCATGCGGGGTCGGCTCGTATTCGTAGTCGTCGGGCTCGACGTAGTCCTTGCGCATCGGGAAGTCCTGAAACTGATCCCACATGAGGATACGGCGCAGGTCGGGATGGCCGTGAAAGACGACGCCGAAGAGGTCGAACACCTCGCGCTCCTGAAACTCGCAACTTCGCCACACCGGGGTCAGGGACGCCACCTGCACCAGCTCGAAGCGATTGCGGGTGCGTTGCCGCAGGACCAGCGGACCGTGCCGCAACGCGACCGAGTACAGATGATACACGACCTCGAGGTACCCGGGCCGTTTGCGTTCGACGGTCTCTTCGACCTCCCGCTCTTCCCCGCCCACCAGCCGCCGGGTTTTCACCGTTTCTTTAACCGTGGCGTCGAGCCAGTCCACGCCGGTCACGTTGGAGCAGTAGTCCAGGCGTAGGGCGGGGTCGTCGCGGAGGAACCGGGCGACCGCGACCGCGTGGGCCGGGCTGACCACCAGCGAACTCTCGGCGGGCACGGCCGGATTGGGCAGCAGTTCGAGGCTGACGCCGGGGAGCGCGGCCTCGAGGCGGGCCTTGATGTGCGCCGGGGAATCCATGCCTGGGCGGGCTACTCGCCCCGTGGAAGCGGCGACGGCTTCCACAGGTCGTCGTTCTTCGGAGGCTGGAGGTCGTACGGGCCGTAGGCGGGCGGCGGGTATTCCCCGGGCGCCGCGGGATCGGCGTGCCGCGCGGGCGCCGGTCCGGCCAGCGGCTCCCCGCGCATCTTCCGCTGCAGCGTCAGGAGCGCGTGCAGCAGGGCTTCCGGGCGCGGCGGGCAACCGGGGATGTGGACATCTACGGGTAGATAGCGGTCAATGCCTTTGAGCACGTTGTAGCCCTGTTTGAATGGCCCGCCGCTGATGGCGCAGGCGCCCATGGCGATCACGTGCTTCGGCGCGGGCATCTGGTTGTAGAGGCGCACGACCAGCGGCGCCATCTTCTTGGTCACCGTGCCGGCCACGATCATCAGATCGGCCTGCCGCGGGGAGGGCCGGAAGACCTCCGAGCCGAAGCGCGAGATGTCGAACCGCGCCATCGAGGCGGCGATCATTTCGATGGCGCAACAGGCCAGGCCGAAATTCAGCGGCCAGACCGAGTTGCTGCGGCCCCAGTTGTACAGTTCCTGAAGCGAGGTGGTGAAGATGCCCTGCTTGGTCAGTTCGCTCCGAAGTCCTTCGTCCATGACGGCTGCGGCGCTACGGCCCGGTTTCAATTCCATTCCAACACGCCCTTTCTCCACGCCCAGACCAGCCCCTCGGCCAGCAGCAGCAGGAACACCAGAATCGCCGCGAAGGCCCCGACCGGCAGGCTGGTGAACGCCACGGCGAACGGCAGCAGAAAGAGCGCCTCCACGTCGAAGATCAGGAACACGATCGCGTACAGGTAATAGCCGCTGCGCAACTGCACCCAGGCATCGCCCGTGGACTCGAGACCGCACTCGTAAGGCGCGTTCTTGCCGGGTCCCGGTTTGGCGGGCGCGTAGCACCGGGCCCACAGCCGGGCCAGGCCCAGCATGATCAGCGGGAACGCCACCGCCACCGCGAGCAGCACCGCCAGGAACAGATACGACGAGGTTGAGTCAGTCATCGGGTTGGCTCGGCCGCGCCGGGCGGTGGTCAATTCGCTCGCGGTTGGTGCCGGCGCAAGCCCCCTTCGCCGGCGATGTCGTCAAACTCCTCGTGGCTGACGGTGTCGAGGCTCTTGCCGCGCGCGGACAGTTTCTCGGTGATCCGAATGACCTTCTCGGTCATCTCGGCATGGGTTTCCTCCTTGCCGCCCACCAGGGCAAAGTTGGGCCCGGTCGTGACGCGCTTGTGTCCGTCCGAGTCCAACCCCACCCCCAGCAGCACGGCTCTCCGGCGGCCGCCTTTCGATTTCGCCATGCCCGAAAGGTAGAGTCAGGGCGTCAGCCGTCCAAGGCATTTCCCGATCTAGCAGGAACTTCAATCGGCTCGCGGCTCGCGGCTTCCGCCATTTGCTCGCGGGCAGCAGCGCCAGCGCGGCCCGCGAGCGAGCCGTGGCTGAATGAGGGCGTCCCACTGGCCATCGGCGCCGTGCTGCTGGCGACCGGTCAGGTGGCCGGAACGGGCGTGTTGACCCCGGAAGAGGCGTTTGCGCCGGCGGTCGTTTTCGCTGAATTGCGCCGGCGCGGGCTCATCATCCATGAGCGCTGCGAGGTGGGCTGACGGGCCTCCGGGCGTTCACTCACCTTTTCGCATCCGTTGGGAGTCGCCATGTCGAAGACGACGCCACGGGGAATGAAAACGGGACCGCCCCCTCACTCCGTCCCTCTGCCCTCCGAGGGGGCAACAAGGTGCCCGCAGGGCGGGTGAGGGCGTCCGCGTGGTCCATCCCGCCGGGCTTGCCTCGAGTTGTGCCGGGTTAGTGCTGGGGCCGCCGACGCCACGCCATGAGACCCAGGCAACCCAAACCGGCCGGCTCTGGAACGATGGCAAACTCGCCGACCGCGAATCCCTCCGCCAGGCCGTCGGTGTTCTGAATCACGATGGTGGTCAGCGGGCTGGCCGGGTCCGTCGAGTGGATGCCTACATAGCGGGCGCCCGAGTCGCCGTCCACGGTGAAGACCGGAGAGAGGGTTCCGCCAGACGACACCTGGAACTCGAACAGATCCCAGACCTCGGGTTGCAGGTAGAACTGGAACGCCAGCGTGCGGGGCGGAAGGGTCAGGGTGAGGGTCGTGGCGCCCGCCGCGAAGTACACGTCGCCGGCGTAGCCGTGGCTCCAGGTGTCCCAGCCGTCGCCGATTTCGCGCAACGACACGGATGGGCTGAAACCGAGGCTGCCGCCCAGCGGACCGGGCACCGACGTCACCGTGGTAAGATTGGCGCGAGCGTCATCGGGGAACGGCGTCAGAGTGTAGCCACCGAGGGTTGGCGGCGGACTGGAAAGCCCCGGGACCATATCAATCATTACGGCCCCGTGGGCGTGGAGAACGACCAGGGCCAGGCTGCTGGCGAGGCGGGCAGGGAGCGGGAATCGCGCGTTCATAGTCATAGAGGGATGCAGGGATTACAGAGCATGGGTCACGGCAGTTTGTTGATCTGGAACACGGTGGTGGTGCCACTGATTTCGTTGGCGACGATCAGGAGCGGTTTGCCGTTCGGGCTGTCTTCAGCGCGGATGAAGACCAGGCCTTCCGGACCGAGATCACCGGCCTGTCCGCTGTTGGGCGCCTGGCTGAAGTCCCGGTTGTTGAAGTAGGTGATCCACCGGGGGGCAGCGGGCTCGGTAATGTCGCACACGACCACGCCACCGATGCGCTCGAGGCCGACAAACGCGTAGGTCCTTCCATACGCCTTGCCGATCACCAGGCCCTCCGGTTCCGGTCCTTTGTTGTCGCTGCGATCATCCCGGCTGTTGTTGGCGTTGCCGGCGTTGAAGTAGGCGGGGACGGCAGCGGCGGTGATCTGCTCGAGGTCATCCCCACTGTCCCAGACGAGCTGGCCCGTGGTGGTGCGGATGGAGATCGAGCGCGCCCCGAAGGCATACAGGGCGTCGTAGTCGCCATCCCCGTCCGTGTCCCCCAGCGCCTTGGTGACCGTAAGTCGTCCCAGGGCCGCATTGTTCTGGAGCACCGCCGCGTTGGGGAACCGCGTCGGGTCCAGGGGCAAGTTGCGGAACCGCTCCTCCCCGGCAAAGCCGGCGTAGTCGCGGGCGTCGCCCTCGTTGGCCATGACCAACAGGGTCTGAGTCGCTCCGCTGTTCCGGCGGCTCGGGTTGTAGGAGAAGGCGGCGATCGCATCCGGCTGGTACATGCCCTGGACCGGCCAGGGCTGGATGTTGATCGCGTTGTCCCGGTCGCTGGCATCCAGTCCGTTCGAGAACCGCTCAATGATCCCCAACTGCACGGGCTCGGGCGTGTAGTCCTCGGCGAGGGTGAACGAGCCGTCTGGGGCGACGTTGATGCTGGCGACGCCGAAGTCGTTGTCGTTGATGACCGCCAGCGTCCCGAGGTCAATGAGGGCCAGGCCTTCGACCTTTTCGACGGTGTTGTAGCCCGCGGCGTTGAGGTCCACCTCCAGCGTTTTCACGATGGGTTTGATGTTGGCGGCGGTGAGTTCCGCCACGGTCATCTGGTCCACGGTCTTCATCACCCCGCCGCCGACGTCCATGGGCGCGTCCAGCCCGGTGATGTCGCTCGCGCCCACGAGGTTGAACCGGTAGATGCGCTTCTCGATGAGCGCGGCTTCGTCACTCGGGATCCTGTCGTCGTCGCGTTCAATGACCAGGAACTTCCCGTTTCCGCGGGCCACCGCGTCGCCAATCTTGTCGGCGCGGGTGTTGCCGGTCCCCCCCAGATTGGGGTTGTCCAACACGTACAAGAACTGCCGCGTCGCGTTGTTGGCGGGATTGAACTCGAGCAGCCGGACGTTGCGCAGCCCGTTGAGCGCGCTGTTGGCCAGCGTGGTCGGGTTGCGCAAGGGGCTCTGGACGAACGCGTAGAGCTTGCCGGCGTGCAGGGCAATGGCCTCGAAACCGCGGTTCTGTCGGCGTAGTGGAGGGCGGTGGCGCGGGTCGGCGCCGGTCACTGTGATGGGCAGGCCTCACTGGTTCTGGCTTTGCCACGCTCCTGCCACCCGGGCGTAACCAGCCGCCACGCCATTTTTACGGAACGTAACTTGAGCATCGGTTTCGGGCCACTAACACTCGCCAGCGGGCAAGTGTCATCAGCAGTTGGTCAGGCGAGTGACATCAGCTCTTGGTCGG
>CAYNCT010000040.1:0-25987 GCA_964396005.1 uncultured Verrucomicrobiota bacterium
CGTGCCGGACAAGGATGACAACCAGTACCGGCGCAGTCTCTACACCTACTGGAAACGACAGAGCCCGCCGCCCAATATGCTGACCTTCGACGCGCCCACCCGCGAGACCTGCGCCGTGCGCCGTCCCCGCACCAACACTCCCCTGCAGGCGCTGGTGCTGCTGAACGATCCGCAATTCGTCGAAGCCGCCCGCGGCTTCGCCACCCGCGTCCTGCGCGAGGGCGGGGCCACCGCTGATGCCCGGCTGGTCTATGCCTACCGGATCGCCCTCGCCCGCCCGCCCGCTCCGGACGAACTGGGCATCTTGCGCGGCCTGCTGGAGGCGCAACTGGCGGAGTTTCGCGCTCACCCGGCCGCCACGGCGGGATTCCTGAGTGTTGGGGGAAGCCACCCCCCGGCCGGCCTCGACCCGGCCGAATTGGCCGCCTGGACCACCATTACCGGGATACTCCTGAACCTCGACGAAACCGTCACCAAAGGCTGAGAGGATCTGACATGGACCCGCTTCGCGAACACTCGCTGCTCCTCACCCGCCGGCACTTCTTCGGCCGTCTGGCCACCGGCATTGGCACGGCCGCGCTGGGGTCGCTCCTCAATCCGAGCCTGCTGGCTGCCGCCGCGGCCGGACCGCGCGCTGGCGGACTTCCCGGGGTTCCCCATTTCGCGCCCCGGGCCAGGCGGGTGATCTATCTGTTCATGGCGGGCGGCCCCTCGCAGATGGAGCTGCTCGATTACAAGCCGGAACTGGAGAAGTTGCACAACCGCGAGCTGCCGGACTCGGTCCGCATGGGCCAGCGGATCACCACTATGACCTCCGGGCAGGACGCGTTTCCGGTCGTCAGGCCGATCTTCAAGTTTGCCCGGCATGGTCAGTCGGGCGCGTGGGTCAGTGAGTTGCTCCCGCACACCGCCTCGATCGTGGATGACCTCTGCCTCATCAAGACGGTCAACACCGAGGCCATCAATCACGACCCTGCAATCACCTTCATCCAAACCGGTTTCCAGCAGCCCGGGCGACCCTGCATGGGCGCCTGGCTGGCCTATGGTCTGGGCACCGACAACGCCAACCTGCCCGCCTTCATCGTCATGATCTCCAGCGGCAAGGAGAGCGACCAACCGCTCTACACCCGCCTTTGGAGCTCGGGCTTCCTGCCCTCCGAGTTTCAGGGGGTCCAGTTCCGCGGCGGGGGCGACCCCGTGCTCTATCTCTCCAACCCGCCCGGACTCAGGGCCGCCGCCCGCCGCCGCATGCTCGACGGTCTTGCGCAGCTCAATGCCCGCCACTATGACGAGTTTGGCGATCCCGAGATCCAGACCCGCATCGCGCAGTATGAGATGGCCTTCCGCATGCAAACTTCGGTCCCGGACCTGGTGGACTTCACCGGGGAGGATCCGGCAGTGATCGAGTCCTACGGACCGGACGTCCGAAAACCGGGCACCTTTGCCTACAACTGCCTCCTCGCCCGCCGCATGGCCGAGCGCGGGGTGCGTTTCATCCAGCTCTACCATCGCGGTTGGGATCAGCACGGTAATCTGCCCCGTCGCATCCGCGAGCAGTGCCTCGATACCGACCAGCCCAGTGCCGCGCTGGTCAAGGATCTCAAACAGCGCGGGTTGCTCGACGACACGCTGGTCATCTGGGGCGGCGAATTCGGCCGCACCGTTTATTGCCAGGGCAAGATCGAACCGGACAACTACGGCCGCGACCACCACGGCCGTTGCTTTTCAATCTGGCTGGCCGGCGGCGGCGTCAAGGCCGGTCTCAGCTACGGGGTCACCGACGACTACTGCTACAACGTCGTCGAAAATCCCGTCCACGTTCACGACCTCAACGCCACCATTCTCCACCTCCTGGGCATCAACCACGAGAAGCTCACCTATCGCTTCCAGGGCCGCGACTTCCGCCTGACCGACATCCACGGGCACGTCGTGAAAGAGGTGCTGGCCTGAGCCAGTCCCCGCGTCCGTAGGACTTCGGACTGCCGCCATAGCTCAAAAAGGGTGTTGCCCAACGACCCCGCACAATCGGAGAACGAAGCGAGCCGCCGCCACAGCTCCGGCCAGCCTCCCTCGCTCCCGTTTCTGGGGGGCTGCTTCTACGCACGAATACTAATCGCCAGGAGAACTTCATAAAGCTCCTCCGCTGCCGCAGTCATGTCGTGTTTCAAGATGGCCTCGGCATGATGGAGCGTGAGGATCTGAAACCCCTTCCTGACTGCCCGGTCGAACATTGCCGGCGTGGCTCCGGTGGTTGGATCGCGGGCTCAACTCTTGCAGGCGTCGCTGATCACCCCAGCTTCCACGGCCCGCGGTACTCGCGGGTCAGCAGTTTGCTGGCTGTGGCGTCGCCCACGATGACCTCCGCCTGCGGGTCCCACCGGATCTTCCGGCCCACCAGCATGGCGATCAGTCCCAGGTGGCCGGGCACGGCCGACCGGTGCGCCGTCTCGACGGGGGTGATGGTCGGTTTCCGCGACTTCACGCAGTCCAGGAAGTTCCGCTGGTGATCGCGCGAGCGGTACACCTCGATTTTCCGGAGGTTGTCCGGCAGACGGGAGAAGTCCTTGAAATCTTCGTTCGAGGCGTCGAAACCACCCCGATCCACCCAGACCCAGCCGTCGCTGCCATACCACTTGGTTCCGCCCCGGATGTCGCGATGGCCGCCGGCAATGATCATCTCGACCCCCTCGGCGTACCGGCAGGTGATGCGGTAACGGGTGCAGGTGTTCCAGAGCGCGTCCCGGGGCGGGAACTCGCCCTGTCCCTCGATCTCGACCGGGCCGGTGTGGTCAAAGTCCAACCCCCAGTGGGCGATGTCACAGTGGTGGCCGATCCAGTCGAGAAGCTGCCCGCCGCCAACGTTGTAGTTCCAGCGCCAGTTCATGTGGACGCGCTGCTTGACATAGGGCTCCATCGCTGACGGCCCCAGCCAGAGGTCGTAGTCGAAACCCGCCGGCGGCGCGGATACCGCAAGGTCCCAGCCCGGTGTGGAGGGGGTGAGTTGCGCCAGATTGCGAGGCGCGCCAGCGACACCTTCCAGTTTCTTCAGCAGTTCCGGCGCGGTGCCCGCGAAATCGTGGTGGCCGCTGGGCAGCCCGACTTCGACCCGGGTCACTTTGCCGATCAGCCCGTTGCGGACGATCTCGACAGCCTTGTGAAAGTTCTCGACCGACCGTTGCCACGAGCCGGTTTGCCAGATGCGCTGGTGGTGCTGGACGGCTTTCACAATGGCCTGCTGTTCCGCGATGGTGCGGGCCAGGGGCTTTTCGCCGTAGATGTCCTTGCCGTTCTTCGCCGCCTCGATCGCGGTCACCGCGTGCCAGGTGTCCGGCAGGGCGAGCATCACGGCGTCAATGTCCTTCCGGGCCATCATTTCCCGAAAGTCGTGGTAAGCCTTGCAGTCCCGATTGCCGTACTTGCCGTTGACGGCATTGACGGCGGATTCCAGGTGGCGCTGGTCCAGGTCACAAACCGCCACGACCTGGCAATCCTTCTGGTTCATGAACGCGCCGGTATTGCCCGGCCCCTGCATGCCCCAGCCCACCGCTGCCAGCGTGATCCGCTCGGACGGCGCGACTGCCCCGTCCGCGCCGAAGACGCTGGAGGGCACGATGGTGGGCGCAGCCAGCGCGGAGGCGGTGGCGGCGAGAAACCGGCGGCGCGAGATCGGTGCGGGGGAGGCAAATGTTTTCATGCGGGGGCAGCGTGGGCCGGGTCGGGCGCCTTTTCGAGCGGAAAATGGGGCGACGCGGCCGGCCCGGAGCAACGGCGCGTTCCCACCGGCGTTTCGCCTGCGAGGAAGGCGTGGCCCGTCAATCGCGTCGCACGGCCGTCTTCCCCCTTGCTTTACGGACGCCGCTTCCTATTGTCCCGGCCGCCCGAGCGCCGCGAGTGCGGATGCTCACCAAGGCTGAGAAACGAAAGGTCAACAAAACAACCTAACCTCAACTTCCGTTGCCATCGCAACGCCGGTTCGTTAGGCAATGGAGTCTTCGCCGGATCACTTCTCTTCCCCGGCCGGGTCTCCCGCAGTCAGTTCGCAACTCCGTATGTTAACCATGGCAGAAGCCCTGAAGCAGAGCGAGAAACGCTTTGCTGCCGGGGATATTGTGAAGGCGGTCGTTATTGAAGTCCGGCCCCGCGAGGTGCTGGCGGATATCGGTTACAAGAGCGAGGGGGTCATCCCGCGCGCCGAATTCGAGGACCTCCCCGACCTCAAGGCGGGCGACGAGGTGGACGTGCTGGTCGAGAAACTCGAGGACCGCGAGGGCATGGTTGTGCTGTCCCGCGAAAAGGCCGAGTTCCGCAAGAATTGGGCGCGGATTCTGCAAATCTGCAGCGAGGGCGGCATCATCGAGGGCAAGGTCAAGAGCGTCGTCAAGGGCGGCCTGATCGTGAACGTCGGGGTCGAGGCCTTCCTGCCGGCTTCGCAGGTGGATGTGACCCCGCCCAAAAACCTCCAGGCGTTCGTCGGCAACACCTACCAGTTTAAGGTGGTGAAGATCAACCAGGAGCGGCAAAACATCGTCCTCTCTCGCCGCGAGCTGATCGAACAGGAGCGCGCGGAACGGCGGGCGAAGTTGCTGGCCGATCTGACGCCGGGCGACGTGCGCCGCGGGACCGTCAAGAATCTGACCGATTTCGGGGCGTTTATTGACCTCAACGGCATTGACGGCCTGCTCCACATCACGGACATGTCGTGGGGTCGCATCGGGCATCCCTCGGAAGTGCTGAAGGTCGGGCAGGAACTGGATGTGGTCGTGCTCGACATCAACAAGGAGCGCGAGCGGGTCAGCCTGGGACTGAAGCAAAAGACCCAGAACCCGTGGGAAAGCATCGAACAGAAATACCCGGTGGGCATGAAGGTCAAGGGCAAGGTGGTCAACCTCGTGCCCTACGGTGCGTTCGTCGAACTGGAGCCCGGCATTGAAGGGCTGGTCCACGTCACCGAGTTGTCCTGGACCAAGCGCATCGCCAAGCCGAGCGATGTGCTCAAGCCGGATCAGGAAATCGAGGCGGTGGTGCTGGGCATCAATCGCGAGGAGCAAAAGATCAGCCTGGGCATCCGCCAGCTCGAAACCAACCCGTGGGACAACGCCGAGATCAAGTACCCGAAGGGCACCCGCGTGAAGGGCAAGATTCGCAACCTCACCAGCTACGGTGCCTTCCTGGAACTCGAAGAGGGCCTCGACGGCATGATTCACGTGTCCGACATGTCGTGGACGCGCAAAATCAACCACCCGTCCGAACTCCTCAAGAAGGGTGACGAGGTGGAAGCCGTGGTGCTGGAAGTGGACAAGGTCAACCAGCGCATTTCGCTGGGCATCAAACAGCTCACCGAGGATCCCTGGGACAACATTGACAAGTTCTACAAGGTCGGCGACCTCGTCACCGGCAAGGTCACCAAGCTCGCCAGTTTCGGCGCCTTCGTGGGCCTGCAGCACGAAATTGACGGTCTGGTCCACATCTCGCAGGTCAGCGAGGAGCGCGTGGACAAGATCAAGAACGTTCTGCAAGTGGGGCAGGAAGTGTCGGCCCGCGTGATCAAGATTGACCGCGGCGAACGCCGGATTGGCCTATCGATCAAGGCGGCCACCTACTCCGACGAGCAGCTCAAGGAAGAGCAGAAACTGCTCGACGCCCTCAAGCCGGGCGAGGACCTGGTGGCGCTGCAACACGCCTTCGACGCGGCGGAGGAGAACCGCTCCGAATAGCCCGCGTCACCCATCGGCTGAATCCATCGAGGCGGGCCGGCGACGGCCCGCCTTTTTTCTTGCCCCGCGCTCCGGTGCCTCAGGCGCGCTCCGGGCGGCAGTTTACAAGCCCATTGCGTGCCCGGCGTGCGTCAGTACACGCCTTCCACGATCGTCTTCTCCATCGCGCCGAAGGGCCGAACGTCGCCCACGCCGTCCCAGGCGTAGGGCGCCCGGGGGGGACGGCGGATGGCCTCGTCGCGCTCGAGGAAGCGGGGCATGAAGAACTCTTTGGTCAGGGTGGTCAGCTCGACGCGGCCGAACTCGCCGTAGGGGACAAGCTGGTCCGTTTGCTGGGGGTTGACGACGCGAAGGACGGCCCGCGGCTGGGGAGCGTAGTAGGTAACGCTGAAATTGTCCTCCGGCTGCAGGGGCACGCTGGCCGCCAGCCCCATCAACGTGTTGCCGTATGTGGGGTAAAAGCCGATACGATTCTCGAGCAGTTCCTCGACGATGAAGCGAACCTCCTGCGGCTTCATGGAAGTGCCGCCGCAGAACACACCGCGAATGCCCACGTCCCAGAGGTTCACCTTCTCGGCAAGAGCTTCGAGGAGCTTCGGCGTCGTGAAGAGGCCGGTGACCTTGCGGTGCGTCAGGATGGTGACCGCCTGGTCCACCACGTGGGTCATGTAGGCCCTGGCCTGATCGTACTTCTTGTCGGCGAGGAGCTTTTTCACCCACCGCGGGTCGAGGTCAATGAAGTAGCAGGAACTGCCGCGGACATTTGCCAGATGCTCGATGGCCAGTCGCAGGCGGCGCGGGCCGGTGGGGCCCATCATCAGCCAGGCGCCCCCGCGCGGGAAGTGGGCGTCGGAAATCTTGTCGCTGAACTCCGAATAATCCACCTTGTAGTCATCCCAGCCGATGCGCTGCTTGGGCATGCCGGTGGTGCCCCCGGTCTCGAAGATGTTGTAGGGCCGCCCCTTGAACGCCGCCGGCACCCAGACCTCCGGCTGGAGGTCGCGCAACCACTCATCCTGGAAGTGGGGAAACTTCAGCACATCGTCGAAACACTGGATTTCCCGGCGCGGATCCCAGTTCTTCGCGGCCCAGTCCAGCCAGAAGGGGCAGCCGGTTTCCGGGTTGAAATGCCAGGCGATGATTTCGCGCAGGTGGGTGTCGAGTTGCTGACGGGCGTTCTGGAGGTCGGTGGCGGACACACTCATGGGAACAAGACAGGTCGGTTTGAGGATGAAGTCGTTTTCAGAGGGGTTGCAGGCGGCGTGACGCGACGGGTCTCATTACCGACCGCTCCGGTTACTCGCTCGCCGCCAACCGGCCGGGGAAGAACTTCGCGACCGTGGCCGGTGCCGGCGGCCGGCTCAAGAGAGAGCCGACGATGACGCCCGCCGCGGATGCGGCCACGATAAAGACCACCGGCATCATGCCCGCCACCAGCAGCTCGTCGCCGCCGGCCTGCTTACCCTCCGCGAAAATGTCGCGCCAGAACAGCACCAGCCACGAGACCGCGGTGGCCGCCAGCCCCGTGAGCATGCCGGCTCGGGTGGCCCGCCGCCAGTAGAGCGCCGCCACGACCAGCGGAAACAACCCGGCAAAGCCGGAGAAGCACCAGACCCCGAGATCGAACACGTGCGCCGTGTCCTGGAGGTACAGGGCCAGCACATAGGTGATGGTCACAATCGCCACGATGAAGCCCCGCGCCAGCCACACCTCCTGGCGGTCGGTGAATCGCTCGCGGCCAAACCGCCGCACGATGACGTCCTCGGTGAACATCGTGCCCAGGCACATGAACTGGGAGTCGAGGCTCGACATGATCGCCGCCAGCACCCCTGCCGCGACGATGCCGGTGAGCACGGGCGAATGGACCAGTTGGTTCACCATGCGTCCCAGCACGGCGTTGGGATTGGCGCCTTCGCCCAGATGTCCCGTCGCCCAGAGGCCGATCAGAATGCAGGGCACCCACACCAGCATGATGAAGATCGGATGCGCCACCACGGTGAGCCGAAAACTCTTCGCGCTGCGGGCCGTCAGCCAGTGCTGAAACAGATGAGGAAACATGCCCACCGAAAGTGGAATCAAACAGTACGAGAGGAACTGGAGATGTCCCATCAGGCCCTCCCGGGCGAGGCGCGGGCCGCCGAAAGCGCTGGCGGCCGCGCGGCGCGTGGCCTCAGCCATGCCCCCCAGGCGGTCGCTGATCATCCAGAACGCCACAATCCCAGCGCACAGGAAAACGAGGGTCTGAAAGGTGTTCGCCCAAACCGCCCCCCGAAGGCCGCCGAAGAAGACATAGCCCAGGACGATCAGACAGATAATGCCGCTCCCCAGCCAGGGCGGAATGCCGCCGCTCAACGGATGAGCGCGCAAGGTGCCATCGGCCGCCTTGATCGTTAGCGCGAACAACTCGGGGAAGGTGCCCGCCGTCGCCGACTGCAAAAACTTGCCCGCCGAGATCACGCCCACCAGCAGGTAGGGGATCACCAGCAGGACCAGGACGGGAAACAGCAGAAACCCCAGCGCCGGCGATTCAAAGCGGTCCCGGAAGAAGGCGCACTGGGTCACATAGCCATACCGCTTGCCGATGGCCCAGAGGCGGATGCCCACCAGGAAGAACACCCCGGAATGAACCAGCCCCGACCACGACGCCATCAACCCATAGACGCCGATGCCATCGCTGTACGCCTTGCCTGACGAGCCCACCATCGCAAAGCCGGTCATGGTGGTGCCGAAGATGGACATCAGCAGCAGGAACGGCCCCACCGAGCGGCTGACGATGAAGTAGTCCGCGCTGGTGCCGCGGAAAAACCGCTGGCTCACCAGTCCCAGCCCCAGCAGCAGGAGCAGGTAACCGCCGATCAGGATGACCGGCACATACGAGATCTGGGCCGCCGGGTTCATCAATGGCCCCCTCCGTGCGGGTTCGCCGCTGGCGCTTCATCCGCCCAGGCTTCCAGTTCCTCGGGCCAGGCGAAGCGGTTGGCCGCCAGCCAGAGCAACGCCGCTGCCACCGAGAACGCGGCATGGTACGCGAGGCCGATCGGCAGAAAACCCAGGATCAGCGTGCGATCCGACCACCACCAGAAGTCGTGGTGCAGGACAAACAAAACGGCGGCCAGGGTCCAGATCACCCGCCGCCCGGTGACGGACGAACAATGTGCGCTCATGCCAGAAGAGTGGGGGAGTTCCAAGCCGGGGATCGCAAGGGCTATTTGACCGCCGTGCCCGGTTGATCCGTGGCGGAGCCGGCCGCCGCGTCGTAAAAAGCGTACAGGTGGGAGTTGCTGGCGACGTAAATCACGCCATTCGCCACGATGGGAGTGGAGTACACCGGGCTGTTGAGGTTGGTTTCGCTCAACACTTTCTTCTCGCGGGCCGCCGCCAGAACCACGAAGTCGCCATCCTCGTCCCCGACGTACACTTTCCCGTCGGCCACCAGCGTACTGCCCCACATGTGGGCCTTCATGTCGTGCGTCCAGTGGAGTTTGCCGGTCTCGGCGTCGAGGCAATGCACGAATCCTGAAAAGTCGCCCACAAACAGCAGGCCGGACTCCGGATCAATCGAGACGGTGGATATGCTGCGATGAATGCCCTTGTAGTCCCAAATCAGGCCGCTGCCCGTGACATCGCCCGTTTTGGTCGCGTCCACACACACCAACCGGCCGACGCCTTCGCCGTGCTCGGGATCCTGACCGATGGGCACATAAACGCGATTCTTCCAGAACACGGGTGTCGCGTTGATCTCGCTCGGTCCCTCGGCGGCCGGGTATTTGATGGGGCGGCCGTCCTTGTCCACCTTGTACTCCGGGGGATTGCAGTCGAACTTCCAAATTGTCTTCAGCAGAGAGGTGTCGTCGCCCGACGCGGGCTTGGCGTCGAAGGCGTACAGCCAGCCGTCGCCGCCGCCGAAGAAAACCTGGTCCCGGCCGTTGACGACCCCGTGCGAGGGCGAACTCCATTGACCGTGGTAGATGCGCGGGCCGATCCCGGCGTCGTCCTCGCCGGCGAATTCGCCCGTCCGCTTGTTCAGGGCGATGAAACTCGGCGACAGGGGCGAGGGAATGTTCACGTGTGTCCAGTCCTGGCCGTTCGAGGTGCAGACATACACGAGGTCGCCCACAATCAGGGGTGAACTGTTCGAGGCGTTGTGGGGGAAGACGCCCAGCTCGTCCATCATGTCGTACACCCAGATGATGTCGGCGTCTTTGGGGCCCGGCTCGATCGGCGCTTTGCCGGTGTCCTTGACCATGTAAGCGGCCTCGTCTTTGAAGGGGCCGTCGTTGCCATCGGCCATGCCGTCGATGTCCAGGCATATTACCTCACAGCGACTGGTGACGAGGAACACGCGGTTGCCCTCGATTTTGGGCGAACTCAGGATGCCGAGGTTCTCCCAGTCGTTGACCTTGCCGGACTTGAGCTTGGGCACCACCAACTGCCAGAGGAATTCGCCGGTCTTTTCGTCGAAACATTTCAAAATCGAGCGGTCCCCCTGATGCCGCAGGTCGCGCGGGTGATCGTTGTTGGTGCCCACGAACACCTTGCCACCGGCGACAGTGGCGTTGCCGTAACTCTGCGAACCGAGGCGGGCCACCCACTTCACGTTCTTGGTGGTAGCCAGGTCCACGTCTTCGCTGCCCGGCTTGAACTTGCACGGATCAAACCGATCCGGCAGGCCTTTGGCGGGCGAGTACATGTTCCGCTGATTGCTGCCGCCCCACTGCGGCCAATCATCGGCGTGCAGGAGCAGCCCGGCGAGGCAGGCGGCGGCGAGGCTCGCAGCCCGGCGGGCCGCGCGCGCGAGGTTGAGGTTGTCGATTTCCTTCATGTCAAACTGGGTCCGGACCGCTCTTTTGCCGACTCCGACCCGACGGTGTCAGCACGGCCCCGTCAGGCATAGAGCGATGGGCTTCAGGGTTTCTTCAATTCGGCGTTACGCGGACGTTGTCTATGAACACCCGCATCTCCTGCGGGCTAAACGCGAACAGTCCCGGTGCGCCCTGCCGATGCGCGGTCCGGTGAGGCACCTCGAGAGTCCAGGTCTCGGGTTCGGGGTCGCCTGTCTTCCACGCCCGGGCGCGAACCACGCCCGTGCCGTCCGGCGCCACATCCACGCGCGCCTTCAAGGTGTACCAGGTGTTCGGCGACCAGCGGAAGGGCACGGCCACCTTGAGGCGTTCCTGATTCGAATTGACCTCGAGCTCCTGGGAGTTGCCCTTGAGGATGATCGCGTACCGCTGATTGACCACGCCGACCTCGGACATCTTGCGCCGTGTTCCTTCGCTGCGGACGTCCGCCTGGATCGTGTAGTTGCTCATGTCCGCGGCGCCGATAAACGACGTGCCGCGCTGGAAAAACTTGTTGTCAATCGTCTTGGTCAGCGCCTTGGTGCCGTCCACCGCCCGCACCTCGAACCGGAACCGCGCCCCGATCCACGGCAGATGGGGATACGCAAAGGGCGTCGGCTCCTCGACGGTGTTGGTCGTGAGATTGGTCAACTCGAAGCCCTCGAAGTTCTCCTCAAACGGCAGATTGGGCAGAACGCGCGCGCGAATGTAGCCCTTGAGCCCGTCCAGATTCGCCTCGAAGGCGCCGGCGGAAATCCTGGCGTTCGGCGCGGCTACCAGCTCGCCCCGCGCGTTGAACCGGCCGTCCATCGTGGCTTTCACCAGGGCGGTGGGCGGCACGTAGGCCGACCATTGCAGCCGGGTCACGTCGTTTACGTCCTCCACCACCAGGCCGTGGGCGTCCAACTTGCGCGCGCGGAACGTGGCCTTCTGTCCTGGATGTAGCAGCACCTCGGCCGGGATGATCTGCAGTTGCGTAGCCGGACCGGCCTTGGGCCAGGCGGCCGCCGGGGCAGGCTGGGGCAACCCGGGGTTGTTGCCGGCCTTGCCGAAGGCGTAGAGCTTGCGGGTGGTTTGGAGATAAACCTTGCCGTTGTAGGCGACGGGCGTGCCGAAACACCGGCCGTCGAGCTCGATTTTCGTGAGCTGCTCCGCCGCCTCGCCGAGGTCGCGCAGGACGTAGAATCCTCCCTTGACTCCGGCCTCGGACGATTCGCCCGACCCCTTGCCCAGGGGCGAATCCAGGATCGGCACGTAGAGTTTGCCATCGGCGAACAAGGGGCAGGCGTTGCGCTGCTCGATCCCGAGTTGGTGGCTCCAGCGCACCTTGCCCGTCGCCACCTCCACCGCCACGAGATCCCCCTTCTCCTTGACCACGTAGATGCGGTCACCAACGAGGATGGGCGAGCTGGTAGAGGTGGAAATCTCCGGGTCGCTCCACAGCTCAACGGTCTGGCGCTCGACCACCACCGGCGCGGCTGTCGGGTTCTCCGGCTCGACGTCCGGAATCCGAAACGCCACCATCTGGCCCGGCTCGTACGGTGTGCCATAGATCGAGATTACCGTGTGGTTCTGGTGAACCAGCACGGTGGCGTTAATGCCGGCCTTGGCGAGCGGGACTCGCCAGATCGGTTCCCCGGTGCGCGCATTGAGGCAGACCACCGACCCATCCCCACTGGCCGCGATCAGCACCCGTTTGCCGCGCAACCAGGTCAGATAGGGATGGGAGAATGAGTTGTCCATCGGCCGGCTGCCGGGGGTCGAGGCCCACACCAGGTCGCCCGTGAGCTTGTCGAAAGCGTAAAACCGGTCGCTGCCGGCGCCCTGCGCGCCCCAGTTGCTGGTGATCCCGCGCGTGATCACCAGGTCGGCGTCCACCACCGGGGTTGCCGTGCGACTGTTCGGAAACGTCAGGCGCCCGAGCTTTTCCATGAGCGAGTGAGTCCAGAGCGGTTGGCCGTCGGCCGTGAAACCCGCGAGGATGCCCTGGGTCCCTTGCATGTACACGTGCCCCGTCGCGGGATCCACTGCCGGGGACGAAGTCGAGTAGCGCAGGTAGATGGTGTCGCTGAGGAAATCGTTGTATTTCCGCTTCCAGAGAAGCCGGCCGGTCTCGGCGTCGAAGCAGGAGATCCCTTCCTGCAGGTCCGGCCCGTCGCCTTCGTAACCCATCACGTAAAGCTTGCCGTTGGCGATCACGGGCGTGGACTGCCCCCCGAAGTCCGCCACCCACAGCGCGTCTGCGGCCGAGGCGATGCGATCCGGTAGCCCGGTCTCGCGCGAGACGCCCGCTTGTTCCGGCCCGCGCCAGCGCAACCAGCCCGCGACCGCAGCCCGAGCGCCGACGGTGACCACGAGCCCGATTGCCAGGAGCTTCAAGACCCCTGCCTGCTGAACTCTCGACCTCTGAAATGAAACACTCATCGAATTGACTTCGTGAAAACTCCGCGAGCGTCGTCCCCGAACCGATGCCGCCCGGCACGACACGTCCGCGAATTGCGAAACGCCGCTCAGTATGTGGCGACCCGACACGGCGCGCAAACCGCGATTGCCGCAGGCCGGGCGACGGGCGCATCTGACTTTCTTGCTGGGGAACCTGTCCCTTCGGCAGCCGGGAGGGCTGCGATGGGAATAGCCGCAGGTGGCCAAGGTGGCCAGCCGCGGGTGTGGGCCGCAGGACAATTCGCCGCTGAAAAGGTCGCACCCTCGCCGGCCGCAGGCGGTTCGCACCCTTCAGAGGCGTTGCCAAACCGAGTGCTCCGTACCGTTCTTCGGGGCTCGCACACGAATTTCTCTTTGCCAGTCGCGACGCCGCCCTGAATTCTTCGGCTTACGATGTCAGCAACGCTGCCCCCGGGCCGGGGCAAAAACTCCCGGTTTTGTCCGGCCCTCGACAAGTTCATCAGCCCGGCCGACTGCGGCTCGCAACGCGGCAGCCAGATTGCCTGTCCCGCCGACTGCGAGTTCTACCCCTTTGGCACTCGCGGCTACGACCTGTGGCAAAAGGTGGACGGCAATTGGCTGGGCAAGGCCGTGAAGTTCCTTACCGACCGGATCGGTACCGAGGAATTGCGGAAACGGATTCGGCGCGCGACCGTTCCCATGGGTAGCGCGAATCTGGAATTCGAGAGCGCCTTCTCGAACGTCCTGAACTGCGCGCTGTTTTGGGAGCGGGAAGCGGACGGCCGCGCGCGGGCCGAGGTGTGGAGCGCCACCACGGCCGCGCGCGACTTGAACAACGACGAGCGGGTCATGCTCCAGTTTCGGCGGCACACCCGGCCGGCTGTGCTCGAGGTCCAGGAGGTGGTTGACGCGCTCGCGCTCCGTTGCGTGGACCTGCTCGACCCGGAACGGGGCGAGTTCCTGCTCTTTGATCGCGGCGCTGCCGAGCAGTTGGTCCGGTTCAGTCGGATGCTCACCTGGGTGACGCATTATCCGCACTTCAGCCGCACCAACGGTTTCGCCCTCGACTTGCCGTACGACATCTATCCGGCGTGGATGGCGGAAATCTCCGCCCGCTCCGGCGCGGCCGCTGGCAACGGTCCCGCCCCGTCCGTCACCGGGTACCTGGCCGGCCATTTCCCGGAGGTAGTCGCCCTCGTACACAAGCTCGCCGAGGAGTACCGCCGGCGCCTCTTTGCCAGCCTCGATGTCCGCCATTGCGTCGCCAGCTATCTGCTCAACGGCGACGCGGCCGCCGTCGAGCAGGCGCTGCGCGCGCGGCCCGACTTCGAAGCCGACGCTCCGCCGGACGACCGCCAGTTTGCGCCGCCGAAATCCTTTTTCCGCTGGCTCCAACGGGGCGAGTCCGCCGAATGCGGGAAGGCCGTCGCTGCCCAAGGTGGGACGCCCGGGGACACCTCGGTGGGTGGCGTCGGCGCCGTGGGGAATGTCCGCCTTTACCCGGAACGCCTGCTCATCGAAACGTTCAGCCAGGCCAAGCACGACTTCGCTCGCCAGAAGATTGAGCTGTACCTGGGCGACCAGGTGCGGTTCGAGAAAGAGTCCATTGTGGACCTCGCCAAGATCCTCGAGGAGCGCCGCGCGCGGGATCAGCTTTTCGGCCGGGCGGAGGACGCGGTATTCGGGGACCGGGCGACGGAACCGTCCGGGAACGACCCGGAACCCGCGGAGGCGCCTCAGCAAGACGCGATCCCCCCGGCCGCCCGCCAAAAGGCCCTCGAGGAGGCCCACCGCCAGCACTACGAACGATTTCTGGACGAAAGCCTGCCCGCGCTCGATGGCCAGACCCCGCGTGCTGCGGCCGCCGATCCGGCCTTGCGGCCCCGCCTGATCGAATTGATGAAGAGCCACCTGCACGGCCTCGAACGCCGGTGCCGCGAGGATGGTTTGCAGCTCGACATGGATTGGGTGCTCGACGCCCTGGACCTCGGCTCCCTCAAGGCGAAACCACGTTCCGCAGCCCAACCATGACGATCATCACCGACAGCCGCTGCACGGAATACTCCGCCCCCGGTCATCCCGAGCGTCCGTTCCGGGTGGCCCGATCCGTTGAACGTTTGCAAACCCAGACGGACCTCGCCCTGAACTGGGAACAACCGGGACCGGTCACGCGCGAGCAACTCCTGCGCGCCCACACCGAGGAGCATCTGGAGCGGCTGGAGCAACCCCGGGATTTCGACGGCGACACGCCGGCCCATCCGGGCATCGCGGAACACGCGCGGCGCGGCGTGGGCGGGGCGTTGCGGGCGCTGGAGCGGGCCTTGCAGGGCGAATCCGCCTTCAGCCTCCTGCGGCCGCCGGGCCATCACGCCACCGCCGCGCGCGCGATGGGATTCTGCTACCTGGGATCGGTCGCCGTGGCAGCCGTGGAGGCGGTCCACCGCCAGCTCGGCCGCGTGGCGGTCTTCGACTTCGACGTCCACCACGGCAACGGCACCGAGGACATCCTGCTCCAGCGGAGCAACTGCCAGTTCTTCTCCGTTCACATCTACCCGGCCTATCCGGGCTCAGGAGACGAATCGTACGACAACGCCCGCAACTATCCCGTCGCGCCGTTCTCTCCGCGCTCGGCCTACCGGGACACCCTCGCGCGCGCGCTGGACGAGTTGAAACAGTACAAGCCGGACGTGCTCGGCATCTCGGCCGGGTTCGACGCCTACGCCGGCGACCCCCTGGGGGGTGCAATGGGCGCGCCGTTGCTCGAAGAAGACTTTCGTTGGCTGGGCGAGGCCCTGCGCGCGCTGGCCGTGCCCACCTTCCACGTGCTGGAAGGGGGGTACAGTCGGGACCTCCCCGACCTCATTCTGGCGTATCTGAAAGGCTTCGCCGGCGGCCGCGCCGCGCCGCGTCCCCAACCCTAACCCGCCGCCACCCGAGTTCGAGGCAACTCTCGCCCGCCGATGAAACCGGCCTTCCCCCCGATTGATCTGCGCAGTGACACCGTCACCGTGCCCACCCCCGCGATGCGCGCGGCCATGGCGCGGGCCGAGGTGGGCGACGACGTCTTCGGAGACGACCCCACGGTGAAGCAACTCGAGGAGCGCACGGCCGAATTGCTGGGCAAGGAAGCCGCGGTGTTTGTCCCGTCCGGTACGATGGGAAATCAAATCGCCGTCCGTGCCCATACCGAACCCGGCGACGAAATCCTCCTCGAAGCCAACGCGCACATTTACTACTACGAGGCGGGCGGGCCGGCCGCGCTGTCCGGTGTGATGTGCCGGTGCCTCGCGGGCGAAAGGGGCGTTTTCTCCGCGGCCACGCTCGAGGCCGCCCTGCGCCCGGCGGACCAGCACTTTCCCCGCAGTCGCCTCGTTTGCGTGGAAAACACCCACAACCGCGGGGGCGGCAAAGTGTGGCCCACCGATCGCCTGGCGGAACTCACCGCCGCTGCCCGACGCCACCAACTGCGCCTGCATCTGGACGGCGCCCGGCTGTGGAATGCGGCCGTCGCGAGCGGGGTGGCGGAGCGCGACCTCGCCGCCCCGTTCGACTCGGTGAACGTGTGCTTCTCCAAGGGCCTCGGCGCCCCGGTCGGATCCGCTGTTGCCGGTCCGCACGACTTCATCGCCCGCTGTCGGCGCTTCCGGAAAATGTTCGGGGGCACGATGCGGCAGGTCGGCATCATTGCCGCGGGCGCCCTCCACGCGCTCGAACACCATCGGGCCCGCCTGGCGGATGACCACGCGCACGCGCGTCGCCTCGCGGAAGGTCTCGCCGCCCTGCCGGGCGTGGACCTGCGTCCCACGGACGTGGAAACCAACATCCTGTTCTTTCGGGTCACCCGTGCGAAGGCGGCGGAGGTCGTGGCGCAACTCGAAGCGCGGGGCGTGCGGATGCTGGCCTTGGGCCCGGAGACCATCCGCGCCGTCACGCATCTGAACGTCAGCGCCGCGGACATCGAGCGCGCACTGGGCATTGCCGCCGAAGTGCTGGGCTGAAGGGCGCCGCAGCCTCGCAACCGCGCCGCGCCCGGCCGGGGTTCGCGACCGTCGCGGGCGCGGCTCGCGGCAGGCGGGAGGTCAGGCCGATTTCAATGTGTCCACCCGGCCCCGATCGGCGAGGAAACGTTGGTAGATGAACGACACGACCATCAAAACCACCGCCAGCCCGATCAGGGAGCCAATCCGGTAGAGCCCGCCCAGCCGCCACAGATCGTGGAGGAACAGTATCACGATGGTGACCACCAGCAGCCACAGGCCGGCGTAGCGCGGGCCGCGCGTGCCGGTCCTGAAGCCGATACCCGGCAGCAGGAAGGCATACAGGCCCCACGCGATCGAATAGGTCATATCCTTACCAAAGCTGGCGTTGAACTCGAAGGTAAGGCTGGGACCGGAGGAAAAGCAGTCCGCGATCTGGATGTTGAGCAGCAAGAACGCCAGCACCCCCGCCAGGCTGTACAGGAGCGGAGGCGCACTGATACCCAGCACCCGTTCGCACGGTGGAGCCAGTAGGCGGCCGCCCGCCAGCAGGCACGCGGTCACGATGCCGTAGCTGTACAGGTACCAGTTGAGGATTCGGGTTTCGCTCCGCGCGTGGTATTCGAAGACGGCGGGATTCGGCGCCAGCCGGGCAAACGCCACTCCCAACAGGACCACGCCCACCACGCGCAAGCCCGGATGCGGGACCCGCCGGAACAGCCAGAGCGAACCCCAACGCTTCCCCCTGATCGAATTTCGGGACGCTGGGATTGAGGGGCTCCATCCGGAGACGCCGCACAACTGCCGAACGTCGCTTACAGCCCGGCCGTGAACCGGTAGTGGCCAGAGCCGACGGCCAAGACCAAGCGACCGGGCTCTTCGCGCAGGAGTCTTACTCCCGGCGCTTCGCCGAGGGCGCGCCCGCCTTCCCGAACCGCCCCGACCGAACTTGCCGGCAAAAACACGGTGGCGGTGGTGTTCGCCGGAAGGGTCACCTCGAGCTCGAATTCGCTGCCGGTCCGTTGCCAGGCGCTGGCAATCGGACCGCGAATGCTGTCGTAACGGGCCCGAACCCAGCTCACGGGGGGCACTTCACGGGCGGCATCCGGCGCGGGCGGCCGGGGAGCGATCACCAGTTTCCGGTAGCCGGGGCCGTCGGTGTCAATGCCCGCAAGCTGGCGGAACGCCCATTCCATGACGCCGCCGAAAGCGTAGTGGCTGAAGCTGTTCATCGCGGCGTTCTGGTCACCCGCCGCGCCATTGAAGCCATGTTCGGTGGTGAAGCTGTCCCAGCGTTCCCAAACGGTGGTCGCGCCGTTGATGACTTCGTAACCCCAGGACGGAAAGCGCCGGCTCTGAAACAGCCGCGCCGCGAGGTCGTCGTAGCCGCCCTCGCTCAGCGCCGGCAGGAGATGCTTGGTGCCGAGGAAACCGGTGGCCATGCGGAAGTCGTTGCGGGCAATTCGCGCCGCGAGCGACGCAGCCAGGGCCGTGCGCTTTTCCGCCGGGGCGCCCACCAGACACAGAGCCAGGACGTGGGCCGTTTGCGTGGCCTCCGCGGGCGCGCCATCGGCCGGGAGGTAGTCCCGGGCGAATTGCGCGGCGAGGCGCTCCCGCAGGTCGGCGTACGCCGCGGCCTCGGCGTCCCGACCGATGGCCCGCGCCATGTCCGCCATGAGGGCCGCGTCATGCGTGAAATACGCGGCATCAATCAGTTCGAGCGGCGTGGGTTCGTTCAGGTTGAGCCAGTCGCCCCAGGTGTTGCCGTCGGCCTTTCCGCGCAGGTCGGGAGCGCGTTGTTTCCGCCAGTCCATGAAGCGGGTCATCGCGTGCCAATGCCGCTGGATGACCCGGGTGTCGCCATAGACCTGCCAGATCGTGTGCGGGCAGATGATGCCGGCGTCGGTCCACGCGGTGCCCCAGGTCTGCCCCGGCGCGCCGTGCCCCATGGGATAGGGGCAATAGTCCGGGTAGGCGCCAAAATCGCGTTGAGCTTCCGCGACGTCGTCGAGCCACTTGGTGAAAAACGCCGCCACGTCGGCGTTGAACGTCGCGGTGCGGATGTAGATCTGCGCATCGCCCATCCAGCCCAGGCGCTCGTCGCGCTGCGGACAATCGGTGGGGATTTCGACGAAATTCGCCCGCTGGGTCCAGACGGTGTTCTGCCAGAAACGGGTCAGCACCTCGTCCGAGCAGGCAAACTCGCTGGTCAGCGGCGTGTCGTTGTGCAGCACCAGCCCCGTCACGGTGTCAAGGGGCGGCCGGGTGGGCAGGCCGGTGAGCTCGACGAATCGAAAACCATGATAGGTGAAGCGCGGCGTCCACGTTTCTCCCCCGGGATCACCCCGCAGGGTGTAGCAGTCCGTCGCGCGCGCGCGGCGGAGGTTCTCGGTCATCAGGCGCCCGTCCGGATGCAGCATCTCGCCAAAGCGCAGTTTCACCTGCGTGCCTGCCGCGCCCGTGACGCGCAGCCGGACGTTGCCGGCAAAATTCTGGCCGAAGTCGAACACATACTCTCCGGGGGCGGGTTCGGTCAGTTGCCGGGCGGGCAACTCCTGGGTGACGCGGACCGGCGGCGCGGCGTACGCCTGGAGACGCGGCGGCGCCCGGAAGCCCAGTTCGACCTCGCGCTCGCCGCAGTTGTCGGAGAACACCGCCCGGGTGCTGCCGTTGTCGCCGGCGCGAATCGCGTGTTCCCAACGCCACGGCCGATCCGGGCCGCGCGCCGCGGCGGGCGCGGACGCCGGCCGGCACCAGTTGGCGTCGTCCTGCCGGGCGTCGAAGGCCTCGCCCATGATCAGGTCTGCCTCGCGGATCGGTCCATCGGCACTGACCTGCCAGGTGGGATCAGTGGCGATCGTCTCGCGCGAACCGTCGGCGTACTCGAGCTCGAGCTGGGCGAGCAACGCCGGCGTCTTCCCGTAAAAATAGCGGCCCGCCTTGTTGGGTCCGTAACCGACCAGCAGGCCGTAGCCCACGTACCCCGCGTACCAGCCTTCAGCGACCACGGCGCCGAGGCAGTTTTCGCCCGTGCGCACCAGCGCGGTAACGTCATGGGTGCGGTAGTGGACGCGGCGGTGATAATCCGCCCAACCGGGCTCGAACCAGGCGTCGCCCACCCGCTGGCCGTTAAGGTGGAACTCAGCGAGGCCCAGCGCCGAGGCGTAGAGCGTGGCCCGCTTGACCGGCCGTTCGTTGGGGAACGTCTTGCGGTAGTAACGCGCCGGCGGCAGGAACAGCGCCTCGCGACTCCGGTGGAGCGGCTGCTCGTCGCGGTGGGCGATCCATTCTGCCTTCCAGTCGTCGGGCGCCAGCAAGCCGACGCTCCAGAAAGCCGGCTTGCTCCACGCGGAGGACCGACCCTCGCGATCCCACACGCGGACCTTCCAAAAACAGGTCTGCCTTGAGGTCAAGGGCTGGCCGGCGTACTCGATGTTCACGGTTTCGGCCGACTCCACCCGCCCCGAGTCCCACAAGTCTCCCACGTCCGCCGCGAGCTTTTCCCGGCTGCTGGCCACCAAAATCTGGCGGGCGGACTGGTGTTGATCGCGCTGCTCAGACGTGACCCACCACGAGAGGCGCGGCCGGGTTTCGTCCAGGCCGACCGGGTCGGCGAGGTACTCGGTGCGCAAGCGCTCCGGTTGCAGGTCCGCGCACACGCCGCCGCTCACCAGGAAAAAAACAAGACCGATCCGGACGGGAAGCGTCACACGCATGGGGCACCTCAAATCAAACAACCGCAGCAGGCGGGAGGCGGTTCAGGCGGTGATATCCTCCGGCTGGACCTCGAGGCATTCATCCTGATCCTCCCAGACCACCGCCGGGAATTCCTCCAGCAACCGCGGCACCAGGTCCGTCGCAGCTCGCGCCAGCAGGGCTTCCGCCTTTTTCGCCGCCTCTTCGAACTCCCGGTCGTAGTCCCGGACCCGTCGTTGCTCGCGCTCGTCCCAGTGGGCCACCGCATGCACGGGGCGATAGTCTGCGGCCCACTCCTCCAGGGCGCTCCGCAGACCGCTCCCGAGGTCTGCCGCGGCCACCGCGGTGCCGCCACAGTGGATGCAAATCAGGCCGCTTTCGACCACGTCGCGGGTCAACATCGGGACCAGTGGGGCCCGGCAACACGAGGCGACCGGGTACCCGGCAGGAATCGTGGCCAGCCGTTTCAGCCAGATCTGGCGGTCGTGCGCCACCTGTGCCCCAACGCGGTAGGCGGCCATCAGCGGGTGCGAGGACCGCCAGCTTCGCCCCAGGAACATCCCCACCGTCTGCGCCGTCCAGCGCGCCAGGGTCAGGTCGTCGAACCCGCGAAACACCTGCGAGTACTCCTCCCACAGGGGATCCACGGGGCTGTCTGGGTCATGCGACATCGCGGAGGAGGTTAGGCGGACCGCCGGGCGTGCAAAGCGCAAAGCAAGCCGGGCTCCCCGGGCCGGGCCCGGGCACCGCTTTCCGAGCGCTACTGTCCTGCTTGGCCTTCGCTTTGGAGCTCCTTCACCAGCCGTTCCAGCCGCCGGCCGTACTCGACGTACGTGCGGTACTGCACCTCGGCGGGGGCCTGCACCGAGGCGTCGTGAAAGACGACCGCCAGGTGCGGCTCGATCGAAATCCCGCCGCGGTAGCCCCGACGGAGGGCGTCCCGCAGGATGTCGCGGACCCTGCCGGCGCCTTCGCCCGGCCAGTGGTAATCGGCGTCGTTCCGGGCCGGATTCCACGTCGCATCCTTCACGTGAATGTGCGCGGTCACGTCGCGCACCTGGGTCCAGAACTCCCACGGATCCTGTTTCGGCCAGGGTTTTGGCTGCGACCGGTCAGCGTTGAAGATGGGATTGGCGGTGTCGAAGACCCATTGCAACCCGGCCACTCGCTCCAACAGTTCGCGCGCGTGCCGCGCGCTCATGCCGCCGTGGTTCATGCAGTTCTCGTGGACCGGCTGCAACCCGGCGTCGAGGAATCGCCGCGTCACCTCGCCCACTCGCTCGAAGACCACCGGCGGGATGGTGTCGGCCGCGTCCTCCGGCTTGAAACTCATGATGCGCACCAACCGCGTCCCCAACCGCTGCATCCGGGGAATCGCGCGGTCCACCTCCGCCAGCGTCACCTCGAAGGGCGTCGCCACCGTCTTGGCCCAGTTCATGATGGTGGACCCGAAGCAACAGACGCCCAGGCCGGCGTCGCGGAGTTTGCCTGCCACGATTTCAAAAGCGGCGTCCGGGAGGTCGTGCAGGTTGGCCTTGGGGAAGCCGGGCACCTCGACCGCCCGCATCTCGATGGATTTCCATCCCAGTTCGCGCGTGGCCCGGATCTGCGTGTCAATTTCCGCGCCCGCTTCGTCGGCAATTCCGGTGAGATACATGTTGCTTGCGTGTTGCGGGCGGCGAGCAAATCACCGGGGCGCGGGCGGCGCAAGCTCGCCAGTTTCATCTGGCCAAGGCCCGGCCCCGCCGCCACCCTGCGGTCGCCGCGCGAGGCGGCGCCAACCCCGGCATGAAAGCGAAGATCATCATCACCCCGAAAAAGGCCGTCGTGGACCCCCAGGGCAAGACCGTCCAATCCGCCCTGGCTCACCTGGGCTACCGGGGCGTCACGGCGGTTCACGTGGGCAAGTACCTGGAAATTGATCTCGAACCGGGCACCGATCCGGTCGCCGCCCGCCAGGCGCTCGAGGAAGCCAGCCGCAAGTTCCTCAGCAACCCCATCATCGAGGATTACCGGCTGGAGATCGAATGACGGCCGCTGCCCCGTTCACGCGCACCCCCCCGTGTCCCATGCGCTTCGCCGTTCTGCAATTCCCCGCCTCGAACTGTGATCAGGACGCCGTCCATGCTGTGCGCGTCCTCGGCCACGAAGCCGATTACGTCTGGCACAAGGAAACCTCGCTCGGCGCGGCGGACGCGGTGATCGTGCCGGGCGGATTTAGCTACGGCGACTATCTGCGGACCGGGGCCATTGCCCGCTTCAGCCCGGTGATGCGGGCGGTTTCGGAATTCGCGGCCGCGGGCGGACTGGTGCTGGGGATCTGCAACGGGTTTCAGATCCTGTGCGAAGCGGGGCTGCTCCCCGGCGCGCTGGTGCGGAACCGCTCGTTGCAGTTTCGTTGCGAACACGTCTTCCTGAAAACCGCCACCACCGACTCGCCCTTCACCAACCGCATTCCGCCCGGCAAGGTCCTGCGCATCCCGATCGCCCACGGCGAAGGTTGCTACTTCGCCGACGACGCCACGCTCGCCGCGCTCCGCGCCGGCAACCAGATCCTCTGGCAATACTGCTCGGCCGGCGGCGACCTGACCGAGGACGCCAACCCCAACGGCTCGCTCTTGAACATCGCCGGCGTCTGCAATGCCGCGCGAAACGTTGCCGGGTTGATGCCCCACCCCGAGCGGGCGTGCGAGCCCATCCTGGGCAGCGACGACGGCCGGCTGATTTTTGAGAGCATGGTGCGGACGCTGGCCGACCGCGCCCTGTCCCGGGCAGCGTGACGTGCTGGCCGTCCCGAGTGGTCGGCGCCAACCCACCATCGCTTTCGGGTGGTCCGGGCGGCCAACCGCGACAAGTCCGCCCTTGACCACGGACGCAGGCCTTTTGAGCCTCGCTAGTAGTTGTTGGTAGCGAACCCAACTCGAAGAACCGCATCCGTATGAGCTTTCCGTCTCTCAAAATCCAAGCGCTGGTTGTCGGCGCCGTCGTTTGCCTGGCTCTGCCCGAAGTCTCCGCCCGCAGCTTCCGAGTGAATCAGTTGCCCAACGGCAATGTCCTCGGCTGCGCCAACTGCCACGTCTCGCCCAGCGGCGGCGGCGCGCGCAACCCGTTCGGGCAGGCCGTCGGCGCCATTACCGGCAGCAGTTCCATTCCGTTTTGGTCTGCCTCGCTGGCCGCCCTCGATTCCGATGGCGACGGCTTTTCCAACGGCTTCGAGCTGGGTGACCCGGAAGGCGACGGCAACGTCACCCCCGGCTGGAAGGTGACCAATCCCGGGTCCGCGGCCAGCAAGCCCCAGAACGCCGCGCCGACCGTCGCCATCACCGCCCCCGCTGACAACGCGGTTCTGGTCGCGCCGGCAGTGATTGCCCTGACCGCCACCGCCGCAGACACGGACGGAACGGTCACGGATGTCCAGTTCCTGAACAACGGCATCCCTCTGGGCAGCGACGCGACCAGCCCTTACTCGCTACTGGTTGATCTCCCCGTGGGGAGCCACGTCCTGACCGCCCGCGCAACCGACAATCTCGGCGCGAGCACAACCTCCGCTCCGGTGAACGTGACGGTTCTCGCTCCGCTTCCGGTCCGTCTCGATGCACCGGTGCTGGCCGGTGGGAACTTGGTCCTCACCTGGAGCGGTGGCGGTGGACCGTTCCTCGTCGAAACCAAGGGCTCGCTTTCTGAACCCTGGCCCGGCCAGGTTCAGGGGGTCACCGCGCAAACGGCCCAAATCCCGGCCGCGAGCGCAGCCGGCTTCGTCCGCGTGGCTGACACGGCGGTGATTGGCCCCCTGGCCATGACCTCCGGCCTCGCGGGCGCGAACGAGCGGCCCAACCCGGTGAACACCCCGGCCACCGGCACCGGTACGTTGACCCTGTCCGGCAACACCTTGACCTTCGAGTTCACGTACACCGGCCTGACCGGTGTCGGGACCGCTGCGCACATTCATGGTCCGGCGGGGCCCGACGAAATCGCGCCGCCGATGCTTGACCTCGCGCCCTTCAACGGCGGGGCTTTCGGTACCAGCGGAACCATCGCCGGCACCGTGATCCTAACCGCCGAACAGAAGGCCGCCCTGCTCTCCGGACGGACGTACATGAACATCCACACGGGCAACTTCCCCGCCGGGGAAATTCGCGGGCAAATCGTGAAGTAGCGGGCCGCCGCCGCGCGGACTGGCCCGCCGGTCACCCCGCGCGTGCATCGCCTGCGTGCCCGGCCGTCTTCCGCCAAGCGACGCCGTCCGCACATAAGAGGTCATGGAGTGGTTGATGAGACTTGCTTGCCGGCGTGGCAGGCGTCAGGCTCCCCGGCGTCGTTAGCCCGGTCCCCATGCGCGCGTTTTTGTCACCGCTGACCGCCGGCTGGCGGCGGCCCGGCCGTGTCCGGGCGGCGGTCGCGGGTTGCCTGCTTTCGCTGTCCTTGCTCGGGCTGCTGTTCAGCGCGTGTTCCACGTTCGATGGCACGGTCGCCTCCCCGCCGTACATCGAGGGCGCGGAGTTCGTGGGCAACCGCGCGTGCCTGGACTGCCACACCAACCTGGTCCAGATCTTCCCGTCCAGCCCGCACGGCCGCTTCCACCGCGACCATGACCTCCGCCTGGCCGGGGAAACCGGCTGCGAGTCGTGCCACGGCGCCGGCAGTCTGCACGTGAAGACCGGGGGAGCCGGTCCGAACAAACACATCCTCAACCCCGGTCGCGATCCCGCCCCGTGTTTCCAATGCCATCTGGAAACGCACGCCGAGTTCCGCCTGCCCCAGCGCCATCCGGTGCTCGAAGGGAAGATGACCTGTGTGGAATGTCACGACCCGCACGGGGCGGACCTCATGAAACCCGCCGGCGGCCTGGCAATGGCCCGCCTCAATGAGTCGTGCGGCCACTGCCATCGCGAGCAGACCCGCCCCTTCGTGTACGAGCACGAGGCGATGCGCGAGGGCTGCGCGAGCTGTCATCACCCGCACGGCTCGGTCAACAGCGCCCTCCTGGTCCAGCGGGATGCCAACCTCTGCCTCAAATGCCACTCGCAGGTCGGTGTCGAAACCGGCGGACTGCTGATTGGCAAGGTGGACCATTCCAGCTTCGTCCGTTTGGGCGGATGCTGGTCAGCCGGCTGCCACACCGCCGTGCATGGCTCCAACATCAACCCGAAACTGCTCTACTGAGCTGCTCGCCGCCATGAAACCGCTCGCGTTTCCGTTGCGTTATTTGACTCCGGCGCGCGGGGCGGCCGCTTCGCTGGCCTTTTTCGGCCTGGTCGCGGCTGCGGCGACCGTGGACCTTTCCCGCCTGCCTGCCGCTGCCGAAACGCCGGTGGACTTTGCCCGCGACATCCGGCCCTTCTTTGAGAACTCCTGC
>CAYNCT010000041.1:0-25555 GCA_964396005.1 uncultured Verrucomicrobiota bacterium
CTTCATGTTGGTGAGCGTGCCGCCCAGCCAACGCTCGGTGACGAAGGGCTGGCCGCAGGTCTTGGCCGCCTCCTTCACGGCTTCTTGCGCCTGCTTCTTGGTGCCGACAAACAGCACCTGGCCGCCCTGCGCGGTCAGTTTCGTGAGGAACTCACAGGCGGCCTCGAGCTGCGCCACCGTCTTACTCAGGTCAATGATGTGGATGCCGTTGCGGGAATCGAAGATGAAGGGCTTCATCTTGGGATTCCATCGCCGCGTTTGGTGCCCGAAATGGACGCCAGCTTCGAGCAGCTCTTTGAGACCGATACTGATCACAGGTTTCCGTTGGTTGTCAGCCCGGCCCGTCGGGCCAGACCATCCCGCGGATCACGGGATTGGGATTTGATGTTGTTGTGGCCCGCCGGAGTCCACCCGGACCCGGCAATTCGATGGCCGTTTTCCGCCTCCGGGCTTCGAGACTGAGCGATTCCCCCCGGCGGGTGAGCGCGCAAGGTAGCAAGGTCGCCCGGGGTCGCAACAGTTTATTTGCCGGAGTGACGCGCCTCGCAGCCGGACCGCCTGGAAAGCCCTCCGAGCGGAAAGCGGCGTCCGGGATTGACTCCCGGCCGGCGTGGTCTATGTGAGTGCGGCGAATGGAACGGCACGCTTCAGGCGGCGGGACCTGGTCCCGGGTGCGGTCGTCGCTCGCCGGCGACGGTCGCCGGGCGAGTCCGCCAGCGGTCGCGCGCCGCAGACCGGCCGGCTTCACCTTGATCGAGTTGCTGGTCGTGATCGCCATCATCGCGATCCTCGCCGGCCTGCTCCTGCCAGCGCTGTCGCGGGCCAAAGAGAAGGCCCATCGCATCGCCTGCCTGAACAACCTCAAGCAAATGGGCATGGGCGCCGTCATGTACGCCGATGACGACCGGCTGGGCTATTACACGCCGGCGGTGTTTGACGGCGATGACAACCTCAACTGGCTGCATCCGGTCTTCCTGCCCTCGCTCAAGTCCTTTGTGTGCCCGAGCACGCGGAACTTCATCCCGACCAATCAGTCGCGGCACGAGGTGACGGGCGAGTCCGGACTCCGCTACCTGTTTCGGACCGCCGGCGGCAAGGCCAAGCTGCCGGGTTCCAGCTACGAGGTGTTCAGCTTCATGAACTTCAACGGCGGCACCACCACCGACCTAATCATCAACGGCCAGACACGGACGGTGCCGGGCGTTAAAAAGTCCATCAGCTCGGTGCAGACCCACGCGCACCGCTTCAATGCCTTTGGGTTGCAGGGCCAGATCGCCGGGCCGTCGCGCGTGTGGTTGATCCTCGACGCGGATGAGCGATACAGCGACGACCCCAACGTGCATCAGAACTACCCGGACCCGATTGACAACCACGGCGCCGACGGGGGCAACGTGCAGTTCTGCGACGGCCATGCCGAGTGGATTCCGCGGTCCAAGTACCTCCACAGCTTTGAGATGTCCCAGGACGAAAATCGCACCCGCCCCTGAGCGGGCGTCCTGAAGTTGGTAAACCCTAACCTCGAACCCCAACCCCCCATGAACAAACACCTGGTCCTTGCATTGGTCGGCGGCGTGTTCGGCCTCGCGCTGCACGCCCAGCCGGTCCTGTTCTCGGACGACTTCGACACCGATACTGCCGCGCAGTGGGACGTGCTCAACGGCTCCAACAGCGGCGTGCCGGACTTCACGGCCGAGTTCCACCACGACTACAGCGCGCTGGGCATCCCACCAGCGCCCAACTCCGGCGGCGGCACCACGCGTGGTGTCAAATTCACCGTCAACAACAACGATGAAACGCCGGAAACCGCAGCGGTAAATGCCTTCCCCAAGGGCCGGAGTTTCTCCGGCGACTACGCCCTGCGGGCGGACATGTGGATGGGGTACAACGGTCCGGCCTTCGGCGGGTCCGGTTCGACGGAGTTTGGCATCTTCGGCATCAACCACAGCGGAACGGTGGTGACGTGGGATAACGCCAACCTGACCGCGAGCGACGGCGTGTGGTACGCGGTGGCCGGCGAGGCCGGCGCAGCCGTGGACTACCGAGCGTATGAGGGCTCGCCGTTCGGTCGCCCGGTGCTGCTGAACCTCTTCGAGGCCGAAATGTTGGACCGGGACAACAACGGCCAGCGCGAAAACGAGGTCAACCCCTCCCAGCCGCTGACCTTCCCGCTCAAGGCCATCCTGCCCGCCCCGCCCGGGGAAACGCCCGGCGCGCCCGGCAAACAGTGGGTGCAGGTCGAGGTCCGGCAGCGTGGCGGCGAGGTGACCTGGCTGATCAACGGGTTCGTCATCGCCTCGCGCCAGAACCTCTCCGGCTTCGATGCCGGTAACATCATGATCGGCACGATGGACGTGTTTTCCTCGATCGCCAACCCGCGCGAGCAGAACTTCACCCTCTTCGATAACGTGCGCGTGGTGGATCTCACCGGCGTGGGGCCGTTGCCGGTGGTGGCCGTCACCGCCGCCGAAGAGGAATCAGTGGCGGTCGAGTCCGGCGGTCAGACGCTGGCCTTCACGGTTAGCCGCACGGGCGGGGATACCGCGCAGCCGCTGACGGTCAATGTGCGCGTTTCCGGCACCGCCACCCCCGGCGCCGATTATCCCGCGCTGGCCTCCAGCGTGACCATTCCGGCCGGCCAGGAATCGGTCCGCACGGTGATCACGCCTCGCGACGATCCCCAGGGTGAACCAGATGAGACCATCATCATCGCGCTGGCGCCGGGTGCCGGTTACGAGGGGCGCGAAAACGTGGTCGTGCAACTCACGATCCAGGACGATGGCGACGTGCCCGTGGCCACCATCCGTGCCGACAAGCGCGTCGCCTACGAGCGCAATCCGGCCCGGGTGGGCCTTTTCGCGGTCGAGCTCAACACTCCGGCCGCGACGCCCATCACCATCCCGCTCACCACGACCGGCACGGCCACCAGCGGAGTTCACTATCAGGCCCTGCCGACCTCGGTCACCCTGCCCGCCGGGGACACGGTGGCGCTGCTGACGGTGGTCCCGCGCGACGACAACGAGATCAACGCCGACCGCACGGTGGAGGTAGCCATCGCGGCCGGGACCGGTTACGTGCTCGGCGAGAGCCAGGCGGCCGGCGTGGTGATTCGCAACGATGACCTGCCGCCGGGGCAACTGGTCTTCTCGGAGAACTTCAACGCCAACCCCGCAGCCAACTGGGCGGTCAATCAGGGCCCCGGGGATGGCGTTGCCGACTTCGCCTTCGATTACTCGACGGTCGGGGTGCCGCCGGCGCCGGGAACCACCGCACCGACCCGGGGTCTGAAGCTGCAGGCCAACCTGACTTCCGGCGTGTTCGGCGGGCTCAGCGTTTCGCCCGCCGGCCAGTCATTCGCCGGCAATTACCGGCTCCGGTTCCACCTGTGGCAGAACTTCAACGGGCCGTTCCCCGACGGCGGTTCCGGTTCGACCCAGATCACCGGCGCGGGCCTCGGAACGGGCGGCACCACGCCACAGTGGCCCGGCGGCACCCAGGACAGCCTGTGGTTTGCGGCCACGGCCGACGGTGGTTCCGGCGTGGACTATCGCGCCTACTCGCCCGCCGCCCCCACCGGCTACCCCGAGGCCAGCGGCATCTTCGCCGCCAACAGCCGCGACAACGGCAACGCCTACTACGCGGAATTGGGCCGGGAGACCGCCCCGGACGGTCAATTGGCGCTCTTCCCCAGCCAGACCGGCGCCACGTACGCCGGCACCCTCGGCATGCAATGGCGCGACGTTGTCATCACCAAACAGGGCAACACCGTGACCTGGCACGTGGACGGTCTCCTGATCGCCACCGTGGACGTCAGCGCCATCGCCTTCGGCGGCGGGAACATCCTGCTCATGCACTCGGACATCAATGCCGGCAGCTCGACTGATCCACTGGCGCCGGATCTGTCCTTCGGCCTGGTGGACAACGTGCGCGTCGAGCAACTGCCCGCCGGCCCGGCCGGGCCGGCCACGATCACCGGCATCACGGTGGCCGGCGGCACGGTCACGATCACCTTCACGGCGTCGGGCGCCGCCGCGGACTTTGCGGTGGCCGGGGCAGCCGCGGTGAACGGACCTTACGCGCGCGAAGCAGCCACGATCACCAGCACCGGCACCGACACATTCCAGGCCGTGCTGCCGGCTTCCGGCGCCACGCGCTTCTACCAGATCACGCGCTGACCCGATCGCGGTCCGCAAACTTCCGCCGGAGTCGGCCTCGCGTCGGCTCCGGCGGTCGGTTTTCCGGTTTGGGTGTTTTTCATTGCCGGGCACCCCGTGTTTCCCAAGCTTGCGGCATGGGTACGCGCCGAGAGGCCCGCGAGCGCGCGGTGCAGTTTTTGTTTCAGGTGGATCTCAATCCTCCCGAGGATCTCGCGGCGGCGCTCGAGGCGTTCTGGGCGTCGCCCCCGGCCGATGAGGAGTACGCCGGCGCCACCGGGCAGCCCGCCCCACCGGACCCGGCGGCGGCCGCCAACGCGCTGGCGGTGCGGCTCTTTGCTGATCCGCTGATCAAAGGCACCGTCGAACACCGCGCCGAGGTGGATGGCCTGATTCAGAAGTATGCGAAGAATTGGGACCTCCGCCGCATGGCTACCGTGGACCGCAACATTCTGCGCCTGGCGATCTACGAGATGCTCCACCGGGAGGACATCCCGCCGGTGGTCAGCATCAATGAGGCGATCGAGGTGGCCAAGAAATTCTCGACCGAGGACAGCGGCAAGTTCGTCAACGGTATCCTCGACAAGGTCCGGGAAAGCCTGCCGGCGGCCGGTGGCGGCGCCCGGGGCCCGTCCTGAACCGGTCGCGGCGCGTTCCAGCTCGAACCTCCAGACTGATGAGCAACTTTCGCATTCGCCCCGCCCGGCCGGAGGACCAACCCGGCGCGTACCATGTCTGCTTGAAGACCGGTAATTACGGCCAGGACGGCGGGCCGTTCTACCGCGACGACCCGGACGCCCTCGGACGAATCTTCGTCGGGCCGTACCTCGCGTTCGAGCCGGAACTGAGCCTGATCCTCGAAGATGACGAGGGCGTCTGCGGCTACGCGTTGGGCGCACTGGATTCCCGGACCTTTTACGCGCGCTACGAGGCCGAGTGGCGTCCCGGCTTGTGCGCCCGGTTTCCCGCGCCCGCCGGTGACCCTCGCCAGTGGTCCCGGGTTCAGCAGGTGCATCACTGGTACCACCACCCGGACTACTTTTGCCCGGAGCCGTACGAGGCCTACCCCTCGCACCTGCACATTGACCTGCTGCCGCGGGCGCAGGGGCGCGGGTACGGGCGCCGGATGCTCGAACAGGTGATGGCCACGTTGCGCCGCCGAGGCTCGCCGGGCGCGCATCTGGGCGTCAGCGAGCTCAATACGCCCGCGCGGGGCTTTTACGAGCGGCTCGGGTTCAAGGAGCTGACCCGGGTGGGGAGCGGGGCTGACGGCTGCATCTACCTGGGCCGACCTTTGCGCGAGTCCGCGTGAAAGCTCGTCCGCCCGCCGGGGGGTTGCCATGAATCCAGCCACCGAGTTTCTGAACCGCCGCGTCGTGCCGCCGCTAACGGCCCTCAGCGAGAACACCTACATGTCCGCCATCCGCGCCGGCATGGTGGCCGTGGTGCCGCTGACGATCATCGGCGGCTTGTTCATGGTGGTGGCCGAGTTTCCCGCGGAGGCCTGGACCCGGCTGATCGCCCCGTGGCATCACCTGCTCGAGTACCCGTTCCAGGCGACCTTCGGCCTGCTGGCCGTGTTCGTGAGCTTCGCCATCGGCCATGACCTGGGCCGGCGGTTGCAGCAGGAGCCGCTGTCGAGCGCGGCGATTGCCACGCTGGTCTTCCTGCTGTTGCAACTGAAACGGACGGCGGGCGAGGAGCCGGCCATCGGGCTGGACATGGAGGGCCTGGGTTCCGGCGGGCTGTTCACGGCGATCATTGTCTCGCTGGTCGCGGTGCGCGCGCAGAAGTGGTTTGCGGACCGCAATCTGGTCATCCGCCTGCCCACGAGCGTGCCCGCCGTGGTCTATGAGTCGTTTGTCTCGCTGGTGCCGATGTTCGCGCTGGTTGTGGTGTTCTGGGGCATTCGCTTCGGGCTGGGGGTGGACGTGAACGGGTTGATCCAGGCGGTGTTCAAGCCGCTGGTCTTCGCGCTGAACACCCTGCCCGGCATCCTCGTGTACGCGTTTTGTGTCACGCTGCTGTGGTCGGTGGGGATCAACGGCGACAACGCCATGGACGCCGTGGTCGCGCCGGTGTTCCTGGCGGCGCTGGCGGCGAATGCCGAGGCCGTGAGCGCGGGTCAGGCGCTGCCCCACATCACGGCGCTGGGGTTCTTCACCACGTTTGTGAACGTGGGTGGCACGGGAGCCACGCTCGGCCTGGCGCTGATCATGTTGAACTCGAAAGAACCGGGCTACCGCAAGGTCAGCCGCCTGTCGCTCCCTACTCAAGTGTTTCAGATCAACGAGCCGATTTTCTTCGGCTTTCCCATCGTGCTCAATCCACTGCTGATGCTGCCCTACGTGTTGAGCGCGCTGTTGTTGACCGCCAGCACGTACCTGCTGATGGACTGGGGCTGGATTCAGCGGCCGTGGGTGAATGTCCCCTGGACGACGCCGCCCATCATCGGCCACTACCTGGTCACCGGCGGTGACTGGCGGGCGGCGGTCTGGGGCGTGGTTTCGATCGGCCTGGCGATGCTGGTGTACTGGCCTTTCGCCCGGGCCGCCGAACGCCAGCGGTTGCAAGCGGAAGCCGCCGGGCGCGCCGCCCCCTGACCGCCGGTTCGGCCGGCGCCGTCAGCGGCGCAGCCGCAAGTTGTCCAGATAGAGCGCGCTGTCCTCGCTGGCGATGCTCACAAAGCCCAGCCAGTGCAGTTCCTGGAAGTGCGAACCGGGGAGGGGCAGGTTCGGGAAGACGCGCCGTCCGCCGTCCGCCAGGCCCAGCGTCAGGGTGAAGGTCCGGGCCGGCGGGTCCGTGAGGGCCGTCTGGATTTCGACCGCGATCCATTGCTCGCGTGGCACGGTGGCTACCACGCGACCGCCCGCGAGCACTTCGCCCCGGTCGTTGAAGCGCACGCTGGGGCCGGTGCTTTGGGGGAACGTGGCGAGGTCCCGCCACTCGACCAGCAGTTGGGCACGTGGGCCGAGCCAGAGGTCGAAGCTCTGACGCACCGCGCCCGTTTGCCACCGCGGCTGATAGTAGAAGTGCGGCTGCCAGGAGGGGGTCAGGGTGGCCGTGTCAGTCACCTTGAGGCTCCGGCGGCCGGTGGCGGCGCGTTCTTCCGTGACGCGGATGGAAGCGCCGCGTTCCTCTCCCTGGACACTGGCCTGCGCCGGCTTGTTGCCGACGGGGGTGTCTTCGAATTCGTCATCGAGGGCGAATGGTGGCGGGGGCGGAGTGGTGGCCGGTAGCGGCCGCGGCAGGCAACGGTCGTGGCCAGCCTCCCGCATCCAGGCCGCGTCGCCGTACAAGCCGGCACGGCTGACATCAGGGGCGCGAAAACCCAGCGCGAACGCGGGCGATTCCGGCCGCAGGCGGAAGTCGTGTTCCGCCGGATTGACGAAGAGGGGATCCGCCAGCCGGGAGCGCCGGTCCAAGCCCAGCCGTTGCCAGGCGGGGAAGCGACTGCGGTAGAACCGCAACTGGTCTCGTTGTTCGGGATGCCAGTACAGGTTTTCATCCCAGTCTCCGAGGGGCTGGCCGCGCGCGATCCGCTCGCTCAGTGACCATTCACCGAACGGCACGAACAGCTCGCCCTGGGTGAGATAGACCACGTTGTGCCGGAAGGTGTTGGGCTGCTCCGCGGAGTAGGGCCAAAGGGCGTGGTCCGCCGATAGCGCAAAGAGATTGTGCCGGATGACGTGGGCATGGCCGCCGTTGTTGAACATCAGGCCGCCGCTCCGGGTGTTGTACACGAGGTTGCTTTCCACCAGGTACTGGCCGCATTTCGCGTCCAGGTAGATCCCCCAGCCGAAAGCGGGCTGTGAGTAGGGCCAGAGGTCGTGACAGACGTTGTTGCGAATGACGCTGCCGGGCGACACGCCCAGGCAGTAGATCAACCCGGCGTCGCTCAACACGCCGTGGACAAGGTCATGCACGTGATTGAACTCGATGAGGTTGTGGTGGGTCCGGTTCGTCTCGAGGCCCCAGTTCCACCCCACGCTGATGCCCGTGTAGAAGAAGTCATGCACGTCATTGTGCGAAATCCGGTTGTGGCTGGAGTGCGCCACCCAGATTCCCACCGCTCCGGCAAAGACCCGACCGCCCGCGTACAGATGGTTGTTGTCCACCAGCGTCCGGCTGGTCTCGGCGACGTCGGTTCGGGCCATGTTGGGTTCGCCGATCCGGATCCCGCCCGCGCCGAGGTCGAAGAGGCGATTGCGCTGAAGGCGGTCGTCCTTGCAGCCGCGCCGCAGCCAGAGGGCGTAGGTGCCGATGTGGGCGATCTCGCAGTCTTCGATGACGCAGTGGCGCGCGCCGTCGGCCGTCACCACGGCCGGCTCATCCACTGCCGCCTGCGTGCTGCTGTTGCCCTCCGGGCGCAGCTCCCAGTCGGCGTGATGAAACGTCAGTCCGCGCAGGGTCACGTGGTCCACGAACTCGCCGCGGTCCGGGTCGCCGGCGAGGCGGACCAACTCGGTGAGCCGCGGCGCCACCACCTCGGCCTCGCCCGGTTGCTCCCCCGGCAGCGGCCAGTAGGTGAGCACACCGGAATCCCGGTCGAGATACCATTCGCCCGGTTGGTCGAGCAACTCGAGTGCGTTCTCGATGTAATAGCGCTGGGACCGCTCCCAATAACCGAGTCCCCACCATTCCTTCAGCGGCGCCGGGAACTCGACGATGCGGGATTCGGTGTCCGCCGATTTCACCGGGTGGATCGAGGTTTCCCACGAGTGCAGCAATACGACATTGACGTCGCGCAGACGGTTCCACGGGCGGAGGTCGCCCGGCGCGAATTGAAACCGGTCGTGCAAGACTGCGAGTGCGTTCCCCCGTGGCGGTCCCGGCAGGAGCGCGGCCACCCGATAGTATCCGGTGTTCGGCGCTCGCGCCCGTTGCCGCCGTTCGCCATTCACCCACAACTGGCGGAAGTACCATGCCCCCGCCTTGACCGCCGGAAGTTCCACCTCCCAGCGGTCGCCCACCTGCCGGAAACCCGTGATCACCTCGCCGCCCGAGAAAACGGGCCGCTCGCTGCCGGCGGCGGTGATGACCAGCGACGCCGCGCCCGTGCCCGAGTCGCCGGGGCGAAGTTCGAAGGGTTGGTCCAGGCGGTAGCGTCCGCCCTGCACGCGGATGGTCACCGGCGGACGTTCGCCGCCGGCAGCCCGCAGGCGCCGGGCGGCGTCGCGCGCACCGGCGAGCGAGGCCAGGGGACCATCCGTGCGATCCGCGTTGGGCCGGGCCAGGCGGCCGGACCACCGGTTATCGCCGTCGGGGGCCACCTGCAGTTCGATCGCCGGCGCTGCCGGCGCGGTGGACGCCGCCGGTAATACGGCATCGGCGGCCAGTACCGGCACTGCTCGCGCAGCCGCTAGCGTCAGCCAGCCAACGAACAGGACGCGATTCAGCAGACCCGGCTGCAAGCACGTGCCCCGGCTCATGGAACAACGACGCGATAGAAACGGCGGCCGGCGGTCACCGGATCGGTGTAACTCATGCCTTCTCCGGCGGCGACCTCCTCCGCCACGGTTTGCCACTCGGCTCCCGTGACGGCGGGCGCGGCTTCGACGCGGTACACAACGCCCGGAACGGTGGCCCAAAGGAACCGGATCCCGCCGTCGCCGGTGCGCTCGATCCCGAGGATTTCGGGCACCGGGATCACCGCATTGAAAGCGCCGGGCGTGGGCCGGTCGAAGACCACGCGAACGAACGCCTGTCCATCCGGCCGTGAACCATAGGAGGTGTCCGTTGCCAGCGAAGGAGCCAACAGAAAATCCACGACGGCGGGACCGCCCGGCTGATCCCTGACCAGCGCGAGGAAGCGACCGTTGAAGAGCCGGAAACTGGTGTGTACGTCCGTTCCGGTCGTTTCGCCGGGCTCGCCATCTGCCCAGAGCAGCCGCACCGAACTGCCGTTCAGTGTGAAGCCGGTCGGGAACGGCCACTGCGTCAGGTTGGCAAGGCTGTCGGTGAGATACCAGCCCTCCAGCGACGCCGCGGTCGCGCCGGTGTTGACCAGCTCGATCCACGGCTCGCGCTCGCCGGCGTTGTCCAGCGGCCCGGTTTCGTTGAGCGGTTGCAGTTCGTTGAGCCAGACCGCCGGGAAGGGCGGGAGCGGTCGCACCAGGGAATTGGCCCGGCCCGGCGTGGCCGGCGTGGCGCTGGCCTCGACGACCAGGTCCATGCCCCAGACCACGTCGCTGCTGGTGGCGTTGACCTGATGCACCTCGACGGCCACCACGTTGTCGCCTGCGCGCAGGGCGTCGCCGGGAATTTCGAAAGGCCCCTCGAGCGTGGCGTCGCCCACGAGGCGTTCGGACGGCAGGTTGAACGCCACGGTCGTCTCGGGCGCGAAGCCCAGGCGCAGAATCTCGCGCCCGTTCAGGTACACGACCGCGCCATCGTCCACGAAGGTGCGCGCCCGGAGCCGCGCGCCGGCGGTCGGTCCGGCGTACGGAAACCTGGCCCGGAAGTAATACTGCATCTGGCCAATGGTTAGCGGGGTGTTCTTGGGCGCGGCCAGCGGGGCGTTCTCGACGTAGAGCAGCGCCGGCCCGGCCGGCCAGGACGAGTCGTCGTAGGCCAACTCACGCCAGGCGGTTCCGAGATCGGTGCCGGCCTGGTTGTAACGCCAGGTGTTGGTCATCACCAGTAGCGTGCTCGCCTGAACCGAGGTCAGGCCGGCAACGGCGTCCCAGTTGGCCACACGCGAGTTATCCTGCTGCAGGTCGCGCAATTGCAGCGAGCCGCCCTGACCGCTGGCGGCGGCCGGCCACGGCGGCCCGGCGGTGAAGCGGACCTGGTTGATCACCGCATCCGGTTCCGGCGGCGCGGAGCGAATCAGTTGGAGCGTGTCGCCGGCGGGATTGAGCGTGCCGGCCCACTCGCCCACCACCGGGAGGCCGGCGCCGTAGGCCGCGGTGAACGCAGCGCGGTCGCGCGCCACCACCGCGAAGCCGCCGGGATCGAGGCGCAGCCCCCGCGGGAATTCAAACGCCAGCGCGCTGCCCACCAGGCGGACGCCGCCCAGGGAGACGGTTTGCCACGCGGAGTTGTTGGCGATCTCGATGAACTCCGTGCGGTTGGTCGCGGGGCGGTACATGATTTCGTTAATGACCAGATGCGGCTGCGGCACCACCACGACGGTCAACATTTGGGTGGCGCTGAGGTTGCCCGGGCCGTTGTCAGTCACGCGCACCACCACGTGATTGGTGCTCGGGCCGGCGTCCGGGTTCACCGCCCAGATCACCCAGCCGCTGGCGGGGTCAATCGTCAGCCCGGCGGGTGCGCCGGCATCAAGGCTGAAGGTGAGCATCTGCGGCGGCAGGTCCGCGTCGGAGGCCTGGGCGCGAAGCGCCAGGGTGTCGCCCTCGCGCACCGTTTGCGGAGCGAACGCCAGCAGCACAGGCGGCTGATTGACCTCGTTGACCAGGACGCTGAAGGTGCGGCTGGTGCTCTGGCGCGGCGGATTGACCTCGGTGGCGGTGACCACGAAGATGGCGTTGGTGGGGCCGTCAGCCTCGGTCGTCAGCCACGTGATGACCCCGGTGGCCGAATCCATCCGGGCGCCCGCCGGGGCGGACTCGAGTGAGAAAACCAGCGGGCTGGGTGGCGTGTCCGGATCGTGCGCCACCACTTGCAAGCGGAAGAGATTGCCCTCGTCCACCACCTGCGGCTCGATGAACGGCATGATCGGCGGGTTCGGCACTTCGTGGACGCGGATCCGCACCACGCCGGAGTCGCTCAAGGGCGGCGTCCCGTCGTCCGTCACGCGAACGCTGAAGCTCACGATGCTGCCGCCGCGCGACTCGTCGGGCACCCAGGAGAACGCGCCTTCGGGCGTGAGCGTCGCGTCGGCGGGCGCATCGGGGCCAAGGGTAAAGGTCAGCCGGTTGGGCGGCAGATCCGGGTCCGTGGCGACGAACTGGACCGCCAGCAATTCGCCTTCGTCCACCAACTGCTCCGGCAGCGACACGAACCCCGGCGGGCGATTGACCTCGGCGACGGTAACATTTACCCGGACGGAGCCCGTCCGGGCCGGCGTGCCGTTGTCCGTGGCGCGGATGAGGAAGCTGAATAGGCCGGGGCCCTCGGCTTCTTCCGGCGTCCACCGAAACGCGCCGGTGTCGGGATCAATGACCGCTCCCGGTGGCGCATCGGGCCCGAGGTGATAGCGCACCGTTTGGCCTTCATCGGGGTCGGTCGCTCGCGCGACGAAGGTGAGCGGCGTCTCTTCGTTCACCGCCAACGGAGCGATGGGGTCGAACACCGGTGGTCGGTTGGCACCGGCGAGGACGTTCGCGAAGCCGGGCGTGGGGGTCTCCATGTCGTACAGCGGCAGTTCGGCGCCATCCGGATAACGGCCCTGGCTGACGTCATTGACCTGCGGACCGAAGGTGAAGCCGTCCACCAATGAGCCGTCGGGCGCGAACAGGGCCAGCGACTCGCCCGCCAACGCGAGGCGGAAGTTCACGTGCAAATCGCGTCCCGGCACGTTCTGGGCGGTCTCCTCGTCCGCCCACGCCAGCAGGAACCCGCCCGGCGGGATGACGGTGCCCGACGGAATGGTGTACTTGGTCGGATTGGCGAAGGTGTCGGTGAGCGTGTAGCCCGACAGATCGGCGGCAGCGGCGGCCGGGTTGTACAACTCGAACCAGTCGTCGAAATCGTTGTCGGCAGGATCCGCGATCGTCCGCGTGTTGCCGGCCATGAATTCGTTGATGCGGACGAAGATGGGCGGCAGCGCGGGATCATTCTTGCCGCCGGGCGTCACGTTCACGAGCTGGCGCCGGCGTCGCGGTTCACCGTCCGGATACGAGCCCACGCTGCGGCCCGTCGAGAGGTTCTCCCACTCGATAAAGTCCATGACCGCCGGCGTGAGCGGGGTTCCCTGTTGTCGGACCAGCGCGACGGCGCCGGTCGCCGGGGCGAGCCGGAAGTTCGTGTGCAGTTCACCGGGTCTGGTTTCCGCCGGCTCGCCGTCCGCCCAAACCACCAGGAAACCGCCGGGAGCGAGCGTGGTGCCGGCGGGGAACTGCCACCGGGTTAACGCGGTGTAGGAGTCGGTCAGATAATACGGCGAGAGGTCCAGCGTTTCGGTACCCGCGTTGTACAGTTCGATCCACGGATCGCGGTCGCCCGCGCCGTCCACGGGACCGGCGACGTTGTTGGGCTGGACTTCGTTGAGCCACAGCGGCGGGAAGGGCGCGAGATTCTGCCGCCCGGCGTTGGCGCGGCCGGGCGTGGCGCGATTGACGTCATCGGTGGCCGTGGCGGCCCAGTTGGCGACCCGCCAGGCACCTTGAGCGGGGTCCACCAGTTGCAACGAGGGGCCGAGGCCGGCGGCGTTGGTGGGCCAGGGCAGGCGATGCCAGTAGCGGAGGTCGGAGACGATCTGTTCCGGCGTGGTCGCGGTGGCCGGCTTCACCAGCGCGAGGCGTTCGCCGTCGTTGTCCAGCGAGCCGGGGAACTGATCGAAGACCGGAATCGTCGAGCCGTACACTGCGGAGAAACCCGCCCGATTGCCCGCGAGCACCAGATGCGCCCCGGGTTGGATGAGGGCTCCGGCCGGGAAGGTGTAGCCGACACCGTTGAGCACGAAGCCGCTCAGGTCGAAGGGCGTGGCCGTCGAGCGATTGTGCAGTTCGATGAAGGTGGAGCCGGGTTCGAGGTCTGCCGCGTCGTAGTGAACCTCGTTGATCACCACGAAGTCCTCGACCTTTTCGATCGCCCCGGAATAGCGGACGGTGATGGAGTCGGTCGCGCCGGGCACAAGATTGCCGCGCAGGTCCCGGCCGACCAGGTTCAACGTGTTGGTGGCGGCCGTCAACGGGACGACGATCCGGAAGTTGCGTGCGGTGGTCCAGGTAACCGGATAGGGAATGCCGTTGACCTCGAGGGTGGCTACGGCGAAGGGGGCGGTGCCGTCCAGCGTGACGGTTGGCGTGGTGGCGTCGAAATCCTGCCCGCCGTTGGTGGTGATCTCGAAGACCTTGGCGTCAGCGTTATTGAGCTGGTTGGCGATGACGGTGCGGCGGCTGTTGATCCAGGAGGTGATCACGCGTGGGTCGCTCAGGCCGGTGATGCCGTTCTTGAGCAAGACCGACCGCCGGGCGTCAATCTGCGGCTGAAAGCGTTCCGGGAGGAACGGGCCGTTGATGGTGTCCTGGTAGGCGCGCCAGTTCATGCGCAGGAAGGCCGGGTTGCTGTAGGCGCGGCTCATGGTGGGGTCCTGACCGCCGCCCCGCAGGGGGCCGCTGGTGCCATCGCCCAGGCCGAACACGAAATCAATATCCCACGGCATCAGCACCCAGCGCTGGCCGTCGGGTTTGTAGATGAACATGTTCTGGCCGACGTTGTAGGTCCAGGCATCCCAGTTGCCCATCGCGTAGTCGTAGCAGAACACCCGCATCCACTGCTCGAGGTCGGCCAGTTGGAGGGCGCGAGTGGTGTAGGCGGCGGAGGTGTCGTTCATCACGGTCACCAGGTCGAGCAACTGTCCGTAGTTGGAGGCGTCGCCATCATTGGACCGGCGCTGCCAGTTCCAGCGGTACCGGGCCAGCTTGTCCTCATTGTTGAGGGTCGTGAACCGTTGCAGCGTGGCGCCGGTGGGTTGGAAGCCGCGGTTGTCGTCGTCGAACTCGAACCAGACCGACACCTTGTAGAGGTCGCCTTCAGGAGCGGACTGGAACCACCGGCGGGCGTACTCGTGACGCGGTTGTTCCAGATCCTCCACGACGTTCCGGAACTCGCTGCCGTTGAAATACACGCGGATGTAGTGGGCGTGCAGATAGGGGATGCCCAGTTGCTGCGCGTACCACGCGGCCAATTGGCTGCGAATGGCCGTGGCCTCGGAACCGCCGTTGCCCGTGGAGCCGAGAATGCGCTCCGGCTCGCCCAGCAGCAGCTCGTCTGCCGGCACCTGCACGGCCAGGTCCCCGGCGCCGCCGTGATACGGGCTGCCCTTGTCGCGGAAGCCGGCGTTGTAGATGACCCGGTGGTTGTTGTACACGACCGTGCAGTCGCGATAGGTGTTGTCCAGGGCGTTTTGCCGGGCGTTCTGCGTCGCCTGCGTGAACCAGAGGTGGTAGTGGGCAAACGTGCCAAAGGGCACCGGGTCGCCCCAGCGAATCAGACACTCCCGCGCCGGCGCGGCCGCCGGAAACACGCTCGTGGCCGGCAGCGACGCGTCATCTGTGGCCGAGATGCGGAAGGCCACCAGCCGCCCTGCCGCCTGGCCCGGAATCCGCCCCGAGTACACGCCGTCCCCCGCCCGTTCGTCGCCGCTGGTACCATCGTCGCGCAGGATGACCGTGGTGAGCGTCGTGGCGGGATCGAGGCGGTACTGCAGCCGCACGTCGCGGACCCCGGCGGCATCGGAGACGCGGCAGGTGACCAGGACGGCCTCGGAAGCGGCCGGCAACGCGGGGGAATGCGTGACGTCAAAAATGGCCGGCCCGGCGTTCAGCACCCGCCGACTGTTCGGCAGGCCGGGCGTGCCGAGATTGCGCGGCACCTCGAGGTTGGCGGCCAGCTCCAGTCCGTTGCCCTTGAGGCGGAACAGCACCTGGGGCCAGCCGGCCAGCCACCGCACCTTGGCGCGAATGGTGGCCGCGGCGTTGGCGGCGATCGTCGCGCGCAAGGTGTTGCGGACGGTGTTGGGCCCGGTGTCGCCGTCGCCCTGACCGCGCAGCCGCAAACACGCGGCGCCGCTGGCGGCGCCTCCGGTGACCACGGACGACAGGCTGTGGTTGCCGCTGAACAGCCAGCCGGTCGTGCCGCTCTCGAAGCCGCCGTTGTTGACCACGTTGGTGCTACCCACCCGGAGAACTTCGACGTCGTCCACCAGGTACTCCCCGCCGCCGAGGGAACCGATGAAGAGGCGGTTCGCCGACCCGTTGGCGTTGTCCACCCGGCCGGTGAACTCGACCGTGGTCCACGGCGCCTTGGCAGTCTCGTCGCTGTCCGCCCAATTGGCCGCGCGCCAGGGGTCACCGTTGGGGTCAATCAGTTCCAGGCTGGACCCGCCACCATCGGCGTATTCCCCCCAACGTCCGCCGTCGGCGTAGGTCACCTCGGCGACGACAATCTGGATGACGTTGGTTTGGAGCTGGCCGTTTTCATCCATGGTTACGATTTCGTCCGGGCGGGCCAGCGCCACGCGCTCACCGCGATTGCTCAGAACGCCGCTGTAGTCACCGACCGTGTTGGCGGTGGTCAGGTGCGGATGGTTGGCCCGGAGGCGCGCTGCGTTCTTGGCGACCACCAGGTGGCCGCCGGGGGCAAGGGTCGTGTTCGGCGGCAGGGTAAACTCGATGCCCGCCACGAACTGCCAGCCCGCCAGGGAAATCGGCTGCGCCGAGCGGTTGCACAACTCCACGTATTCGTCGTCATCGTCGCCGGAGATCGGGTTGTACATCAGTTCGTTGATCACGATGTCCTCCTGCCGCCACGGGGCGTTGGCGGCCCCTGGCGTGGGCGCGAACAACCGGCGCCGGGTCGGGCTGCCGTCGGGTGCGCGTCCGAACGAGACGCCGTTCTCCTGCCCGCCGAACTTGATCGCGTCCAGCACGCGGGTTTGGTTCGAATTGACGAGGTAAATTGCCTCGCCGGCGGAACTCAATGCGAACCCGAGCTGGTTCTGGTCCCAGGACATGAAGCCGCGCGGCTCGATGACGGTGCCGTCCGGAATTCGGAAGCGATTGGTGGTTGCCAGGTCGGAGAGCCAGCATCCGGAGAGGTCCACCCGCTGGTTGGAGCGGTTGTAGAGCTCGACGAAGTCGAGCACCGGATCGTCCGTATGGGCGAGGAACTCGTTGATCACCACGCTCGTTTCCGGCGCGGGCACGGTGGGATCCAGCGTTCCCGGTGAACCGCCCCGGAACTCGCTGGCGGTCCAGGCGCGGACATCGGCCTCGCCGTAACTGGGGCGGGCCAACACCAGCGAATGGCCCGCGCCATCGGCCGCCGCCACCGGCCAGGGCGGGGCGTCGTCGTACTCGACCTCCAGACGAATGGCGTCGGCGTTGTTGCGCAGGCGGACGATGCCGCCGCCGTTCGACAACGCGCCGCTGTACGGTCCCAGCGCGTTGGTGATGCCGTACGCGGCGCGCACGTCCTCGGGTGCGGCCGCCACCACCACGGTTCCCCCCGCCGGCAGGATGAACCCATCCGGAAAGCGGTAGCTGATCTCCGCGCTCAAACGCCAACCGCTCAGGTCCTCGGGCACCGAGCGGGCGTTGTGCAGCTCGATGAACTCGAGGTTCCGGCCGTCCGCGCGGGGTGGCGGATCGTACATGATCTCGCTGATAATCATGCCCGTGGCGCGGCTGGAGGGCCCCGCCGGTTCCTTGGTGAAGGCCACACTGCCGGTCGAGGGATGCCGCACCGGTCCCCGGTCCCGAAACCGCGCGGTGGCCGTGGCGGCCTCGTTGTCGCCGCAGACCGCGAAGCCGACATACAAACGGGCCGGCAGGCCGGCGATCGTGGCCGACCCGAGTTGCACCCACGTTTGGCCGTCCAGACTCGCGTAGCCGAGGAGCGTGGTCCCGCTCCGCTGCAAGCGCAGCCAGGTGTGCGGGAAGTTCGCCGGAAACCCGCCGCGCGGCGCCGCCGTGGTGGTCGTCGCTCCGGCCGTGGTGCGCGCCTCAAAGAAACAACCCAGTTGCACCGATGACGCGAAGACCGCGCCGAAGGTCGCGTTGGCGTCGAGGCTCGCCCGCGCCATGAGCCCGGCGTGGACGAACGGATCCGGCACGGTCACGTCCTCCACCCGCGCCTCGAGATCGAAGTCGCCGATCGTTTCCTGCCAGCCAAAGTGAAACTGATCGCTCGTCCCGCCGATGGTTCGTCCGCCCCCCGTGACATCCACCCCGCCGGGCACGGAGACCGTGCTGCCGGCCAGCGCGGGGGAGCCGATGTCCGCGGGCACAAACTCGTTGCCCGTGAAGCTGAGTCGCGAGTTGGGCGCGATGGCGTTGGGCGTGGCCGCGAGGTCGGTGACGTTGTTCACGGTCAGCGCATAGGTTTCGCCGTAGGTCAGCGGGCTGACGGTCAGGAGCACCGATTGTTGATCGGCGCCGAAGGCCGCGGCGGTGACGTTGCGGCCGCGGTCGAGAGCGTAGTTCGCCGGGTTTAAGGCCGACGCGGCCGCGACCCGTTCGTCGAAGACCACGAGCACCCGGGTGCGTCCCTCGTTGCGCACGTTCGCCAGCCGGGGCGGTTCGGTGTCCGGCCGCACGCTCAACACGGCAGATTCGCTGGTCGCGGCACCGGCGGTGTTGGTCAGCACCACCCGGAATTGCGAACCGTGATCGGTCAACTTGACCGGGCCAAACTGAAGCTGGGAGGCCGTGGCGCCCGGGAGGTTGGTGCCGTTGCGCTGCCACTGATAGGCCACCGGCCCAACGCCGCCGGGCTGGACGGTGAACGTGGCCAACCGGCCCTCGATGACCGTGGTGTTGGTCGGTTGGACGGCAATCACCGGCGGCCCGAACACGACGCCGAAAGGCAGCAAGTACCTGGCAGGGATCGGCCCCTCATCCACGCCGTCCGGGCGCAACCAGCGCACCGCCAAATTGTCGCCGCCGCCGCCCTCCTTCTGGAGCGCCGCGACGTAGTAGGGCTGGCCTGCGGTGAGGCGCACCGGCGCGGATTGCTGGTTGGCTTCCTTGGTCCATTCGCGCGGGGACGTCCAAGAAGCCACCGTGGCAATGAGGCGCTGGTTCGAGGGGGACGCATCGGTGCTCAACCACAACTCGCCGCCGTCGTCGCTGGCGATCCAGAAGGTGTAATTCCCGGTGACCGGTGGCAGTAGATAACCGTGCAGCCGCTGACCGTAGTTCTCGAGGACATCGGTCGGCGCCTCAAAGAAGTCGTTGATGTAATTCGTGAAGCTTGGCCGGCTGGGGTAGTCGGGCGAACTGGTCAGATCGGCGACCGTCACGCCGGGGATTCCTTCCCATACCTCCCGCAAGATGGACTGACCCCACGCGACCGGTGCCAGCGAGACGACGGCCAGAAGGCAGGCGATCCTCGCTTGCCGGCGCGCCCGCCGGGCGGGGGTGGTGGGAAGGAGGCCGCAGGAGGCCGGGGTTCCGCCGGCCGGCGTCGTCGCGCATTGAATCATGGCGCAATCCTAAGCAGGAGCAGCGCCAGAAGCCACACGGACCCACAAGGTTTTCCGATCCGGGCAGCGGACAACCGCGGCGGGGCTGAGCCGGAACGATGCAGGAGGTTTGGGGAGTAACGGCCAACGTGGCCTTTCTGGACGGCAACTTGCCGCCCAGCCGTTCGCACGGAAGCCCCATACCCTTCAGCCCGAACTCCGCAGTTCGTTTTACAGAAGACAACGGAGGGAACGAAGCAGCCAAGGAAACGGGCTTCTCCTCTGGGGGGGGTGTCCTGCCCGTCTTATCCCGGGGAGGCCCTTCTCCCTTCGTGAGCTTCGTCCGCTTCTGTGATTCCGACTTCGGTTGTCGGGTTTAGAGTCCGAGGCGGTCGGGGCCGGTTTGCCGCCGCGGGGGCCCAGCTCGGCGCGTCGGGAGGCCAGCGATGGCCACTCCAATCGGAGCCGCGACCGGCAAGCCGGTGCTTGCGGCGGAAGGCGCGCTCGCTCACCCCAAAACAACACGGCCACCCGAAGGTGGCCGTGTTCGTGGTGAGAATGGAAGTGGACGCTACCCCGTCCCGGGCGTGCGGCGCCCAGTAGGGCGGGCAAGGGCTATTTCTTCGCGAACTTCCGGACGTAGGCGACCAGGTCCTTGATTTCGTCAGCCGAAAGCTCGTCCTTGTACGCTTTCATCAGGGTTTTGTCGCCCTCCTTCTTGCCTTCGGTCGTGATCTTGATCGCCTCCGCGTCGGTGAATTTTTTCTGGTTCTCCGGGTTGGTGTAGTCCATGACCTTGAGTTTCTTGCCCATGGTCGTCTGGCCCTTGCCGTCGGCGCCGTGGCACTTGGCGCAGTGCTTGTCCCAGTTGGCCTTCGCGTCAGCAGCCAGCAACGAGCCGGTCGCGAGGAGGGTGCTAGTGAGAATGGCGATCGTTAGTGTTTTCATAGCGTCTTGACCAAACGGTCGTTGGGTTGGATTGCCGGGGTCAATCTCAAATTCAATTCGCGGCGAAAAAGTCCCCTGCGGCGGGGCTAGAACCGGTACATCAGCGTCGAGTACAGCCAATGCGAGCTGTAGTCGCGGTTGCCACCGTACAACGGATCCGCGCTGTCGAAGAAGCCATATTTGAGAGACAACCGAACCCGCGGCGACAAGCGGTGGATGAAGCCCACGGTGATCCCGTTGTCCTCCGCGCCGGCGCCATACGGCACGCCGTCAGGCGAGTTGTCGAGGTAGTTGGTTGCGTGGTAGTAGAGGTACTGGGCTTCAACATCTGTTTTCTCGGTGAGCGCATAGCCGACGGTGACGTTTGCCGTGAGGTAATCGTTTTCCGCGTTCTGGACCGCCTGCGACAGGTCGCTCAAGGGGACGTCGGTGCGATCCCACACCTGGCTGACGTTGGCCTGCAGGTAAAGTCGGGCGAAGGGCGTCCAACTGACGCTGCCGCTGGCGATGTAGCTGGTGATGTCCGCGGTCTCGATCCCGGCCCGGCCGTCCGCTTGGGATTCGGTGGTGGACTGCTGCCAATCGCCCCGCGCGACCAGCGTCAGGTTGCCGCGTGGTCGCCAGGTCACGCGGACATTCACGTCATCCGTGGTCAGCTCGTTGGCCGTCAGAAAAGCCGGATACCGGAAACCAAAGGTGGCCTGGTTGGGTGTGGAATCGGCGAGATGCTCGTACTCGTTGCGCCGGTTTTTGTAGAAGTATTCGGCCGCCAGGCTGAGCCGGCGCAGCGGGTACCAATTGGCGCCCACCGAGTATTTCTGCCAGACCCTCGTGTCATCCGTCTCGCGCGCGATAACCGACGCGCCGGTGGTCCGGTTGCGCGTGTCTTCGACCAGGTCGCCGCTGCCCTGCAGCCAGTTGCCCCGCGCGTAAAACACCCAGTTCGTAATCCCCGCGTAGCGAAGATCCAGCGCCTCCGAAACGTCGAGCAGTGACCGCTGGTTTTCGGACAGGTAGGAACTGCCGATGAAGGGCTGCGCTGGCTGCGTGAACCGGGAGCTTCCATCCACCGTGCGGCCCTCCACCCGCACGGAGGGCACGAGCACCAGTTTGTCGGCCAGAACCGTCAGCAGGTTGAAGTTGCCCACGTTCTGGCGCAGGGCGGAGCCGCCGGTCAGGCCCTCGAAGGTGCCCGGCGCGGGCAGGCGCTGCGCGTAATCCGGATCGAACGACCGGCCATAGACCCGGTAACCGGAGGTGTCCGTGTCAAGATCCGTAAACGCGTAGCCCGCCGTCAGGGTGACGCGGCTGCTAACCTTGTGCTCGACGCTGCCATGCACGTTGAGCAGCGCCGTGTCTGACCGGTCGCGCTGGGTGATGTGCCGGTCTGACGCCTCGGTTGGATTCTGGCGAATCCAGGTGGCATCGTCCTGCCGTTGACTCTCCCAGCGCAGCCCCACGCCGACTTTCGTCGCAGAAAACCATTTGGCCAGATCCACCAGGACCAGGTCGCGAATTCGCTCCACCTCCTTGAGCGTGGGCACCAGCCCGCGCGGCCGGTTGCCGGCCGTCAGGCCGGTCTGCCCCCAGCTTGTCGAGTCCTTCTCGCCCTCGACGGCGCCGTGTTCGTACCGGATCGTGAGCTCGGGCAGCTTGGGCTTGCGCAGGCCGAACTCGGCGGAAAACAGGCCGGCGTCCGTGTGGACCGCGTCCGGATACAACGAGAACCAAAGGCCGGTCGGCGGGAAGTACCCCCCACTCGGATCGTACCACGTGCGAAACTCGCGATAGCCCAGTTTGAAATAGCCGAATTCCTCTTTGAGGTAGTTCAGGTCAAAGCGGTAATCCGCGTTGTCGAAAATAGCGCGGCCATCGAGTGTGAGGACGCCGCCCGCGCCCTCCTTGCCCAGCGGCTGCTCGAAGTGAAAATCCTCCACGCCGCCCAAGGCGCCCTCCGGCCGTCCGTACCGCTGTTGATACGCCGGGACGCGCCCGCTCGCGATGGAGCCGCCCACGCCCAACTCGACCCAGTTCTTCAGGTCTGCGCTGGCTTGGGCGGTGTCGGAGCTTTCCTCGGCGCTCTCTCCGGCCGGTTGTTCCGCCGGCGCCTCGGCTTCCGCAGGGGCTTCGGCCGGCGCCGGGTCATCCGCCCACAGCACGCCGACCGCCAGGGGCAGGCCGAGCAGGGCCGTCACCGGCGGCCGATTCCTCACGCGACGGACACGGTTGAGCTTCATGGCTTTCGTGGGGTTCGGGTCAGTACCGAAGCGAAGGGGAAACTTGCGATCCATGCACCGCCTCATGGCAGCCGGCAGTCCAACAGGTACCCACCGAGAGAAGCGTGGAGTGATCCACCCCGCCGATCAGGATCTGGCCGCCGCGCTGCTCCTGGAAGTGGCACCGCACGCACAACGCCGCATTCCGCTGCGTGAGCAATTTGGCGTTCACCGATCCGTGCGGGTGGTGGCAGGTGGTGCAACCCTCCCGCATGGCCTCGTGCTCGAACACGTACGGCCCCCGCTGCGCGCTGTGGCATTCGAGGCAGGCTTCGTTTTGCGACAGCAGGGCGGTGCCCCCGCCGGGGATGGCAGATCCCTTGTGCGACTCGTGGCACTGGCCGCAGTCCATGTGGCCATCCGGCACCGGGTGATGGTACGGAGCGTTGAAAGCGGCGCGGGTGGCGAGGTGGCACTGATAACAGGTGGTCGGGTCCTTCTTGGGATTCAGGATGTTGTCGCGCCCGCCGCCCGCCTCGTTGTGGAGGCTGCCGGGCCCATGACAACCCTCGCAGCCGACCTCGGTGGCGTTCACGCCCCGGGCCTGCAAGTTCGCGTGGGTGGCGGACTTGAAGTCCTTGACGATCTCCTCATGGCAGTCGGCGCACGTCGCCGAGCCCACAAAGGTCGCCCCGGGAATGCCCGGGGGCGCCACGACGGTTCGGGTGAGTGTGCCGCAGGAGATCATCACCACCGCGCCGGCGGCGAGCGCGGCCATCAGAATCCCCAGACGTTGGCGGGTGCGGCGGTGCGGTTGCATTCGTTTCAGTGGGCCGGGCCGTTCTTTGTTGTCCGTGAAACTAATTCCGAGAAACCATGCGACGGCGCCAAACTCAAGCCAAATCACCCGGCGCTCCCCAGAACTTCGCGAAGCGGGCGCCCAGGGGGCAGAGGCGGCCGACGGTTGGCCGCCCCGTCGCCCGCGTGAAGCGGCCATCGCAATCGCCAACCGCCCCTTTCGCGGCTGAATCCCCGGTTGGCGACGGGCGTCGGAATCGAGACACTTGCGCGTGAAGATGAACGAGTTGACCCGAGCCCGCTGGTTGCCGGCTCTGCCGTGGATGGTCGGCGCGGTGGGCCTTGCGGCGTTGCTGCTGTGGGTGACGCGGGGGCCGGACCCAACGCTGGCACCCCGCCTGCCCGGCGCCGATGTGCCGCCCGGGGCGGAGTCCGCCACGCTCACCAACGCGGTCCTCGCGGGCAAGTTGACGCCCGGTTCAGGCCGGCCGTTGGAGGGAGCTCACGGAGCGTGGCCGGGATTTCGCGGGGCCGACCTTACCAGTTCCGTGGAAGCTCCCCAACCTCTCGCTCGCTCCTGGGACGCAGCCGGACCGCCGAAACTGTGGACGGTGACTCTCGGCGACGGTTACGCCGGGCCGGCCGTCCGGGCCGGTCGGGTCTATGTGCTGGATTACGATCAAGCATGCCGCGAGGACGCCGTGCGGTGCCTCTCGCTGGCGGATGGCCGCGAGATCTGGCGCTTCGCCTATCCGGTGGTGGTGAAGCGGAATCACGGCATGTCGCGGACCGTGCCGGCGGTGTCGGGAAACTACGTGGTCACCATCGGGCCCAAGTGCCACGTGGCCTGTCTGGATGCCACCACCGGCGAACTCCGCTGGGGCCTGGACATGGTGCGGGTCTTCGGAACCACCGTCCCGCCCTGGTATGCCGGTCAATGTCCGCTCATTGAGGGGGACCGGCTGATCCTGGCCCCGGGCGGCCCCGAGGCGCTCCTGGTGGCGCTGGACATCGCGACCGGCAAGATCCTGTGGCAGACTCCCAACCCGCACGGCTGGAAGATGACGCACTCCTCGATCACCCCCATCGAGTTTGCCGGCCGGCGCCAGTATGTCTATTGCGCCAGCCACGGGGTGGTGGGCGTTTCCGCTACGGATGGCTCGCTGTTGTGGGAGACCACCGACTGGAAAATCACGATCGCCACCGTGCCCGCCCCGGTGCTCGTGGGCGACGGGCGGTTGTTTTTCTCCGGCGGCTACAACGCCGGCGCGCTGCTGCTGCAATTGGTCGAGGAAAACCGAAAGATCACCCCCCAACCCGTCCGGCGTTTCGATCCGCAGGTCTTTGGCTCGACGCAACACACCCCGATCTTCCACGCCCAACACATCTTCGGCATCCGCCCGGATGGCAAGTTCGTCTGCCTGGACCCGGAAGGCAGCGTGGTCTGGACCAGCGAACCTGGCACCAACTTCGGCCTGGGCCCCTACCTTCGCGCGGGCGACGTCTTCTTCGCCCTGTCGGAACGCGGCACGCTGGCGCTGATCGAGGCCTCGCCCCTGGCATTCAACCGGCTGGCAACCGCGGAAATCTTCAAGGCCCAGGAAGCCTGGGGGCCGATGGCGCTGGTGGACGGCCGGCTGTTGCTCAGGGATTATTCCCGGCTGGTGTGCCTCGACGTGGCGGCGAAGTAACCGCGGGGGCGTTGGTCGGGCCGGCGGCCCCCGGAAACACCTCGGCGACCTGCCGGCGCACCAGCCGCCGCATGAAGTCCAGTTCCGATCGCGACACGCCGGAGCGGCGCGGGTCCACCGCGAAGGCGGTCAACCAACGTTCCTCGCCGGGGCGCAACCGCAGTTCCTTGCGCAGCCGGACTTCAAGGTCGTGCATGTGCCCGGCCCCGTAAAAGATCGCGACCGATCTGGGCCGGGGCTTCTCGTGCAGCGCCCGTCGGGTGTCGGCCACCACGGCGCGATTGCGTTCCTCGATCAGCACCCGGAGCAGGCGCTGCATCGCGGGATTCAAGCCCGGGGTGGCCGCCAGATCCGACGGCATGGCTCCCATGGTTTCGATCATCGCCAGTTTGGTCGCGGCCTGCAGGCGCGGGCTGAGCCCGATCAGCGAAACGGTCATTTTCGCCACCCCCCCGAGCAGGCCGGTACCCTGCATGATCTGCACCAGCGTGCCGAATTCGTTGGCCGGAGGCTCACTCGCCGCCCCCGCCGCAGCGGGCTCCGTCGCACCGCCGAAATGACGCGCAATTTGGGCCGCCGTCAGGTCGCTGTTACGAAAATGCGGTCGGTCGTACGCGATCGCCCGAAGCTGTAACTCCAGCCCCAGCGCGCGAG
>CAYNCT010000042.1:0-25435 GCA_964396005.1 uncultured Verrucomicrobiota bacterium
ACGTCATCTCGTTTTTCACTCACTCGCCTGACCAACTGCTGATGACACTTGCCCACCAGATGTTGTTTGGAGGCGCCCTTCAGACCATGGCCGCACCGGCAAGAAGTCGAATCGGTTGCCATTGCCGAGACCGACTCCCGGTGGTCAAAATCGAGGGCGTCTAATGCGTAGCATAATTATTGGACTCCGGCTTTCAAATTGTTTTTGGCGAAGCGGCCGCAAGTGGGAAATGCGCCGGAGGCGTTCCAGGCGCGAAGCTTGACGGGGTTGCAATCTGAGGGAGCGCTTGGATGCAGTGCGAGGAGGCGGCAACCGTGCATGTCGGTCCCCCCAACCCGGCGGTCACGGGCGCGTAGGTGACGGGCGTCGGCGACGGGATACCAGGCCTACTCCCCAACGGGGCGCGCGTCCCCAAGGCAAGTGATGCCAGGCGCTGGAACATCGCAACGCGGTGGTTGCTTCGCCGCAGCCCTAGTTGGGGCTGGGGGGAAGCGAACGGTTGGCGGGCCGGGCGGGTGAAATTGGAAAACAGCATGAGCCTCGCGCGTGTCCCGAAAATTTGGCAGAGCGACTAACCCCCGGGCAACCGAGGCAGAGCGGGCCTCGAGAACCTTGAAAAGTTCCCTGCTGCCGCCGTTAACCGGCGCGCCTGCCTCGAGATTCTCGCCCGAAAATGAAAAGGAGCCCGGCGCGAGCCGGACTCCCTGACAAAGCTTGTCGCGTGAGGCCGCTTAGTAGCGGTTGCGGCGGGGACCGCCGAAATCCCGACGCGGACCGCGACCGCCACCGCCGCCGCCCGCCGGGCGATCTTCGCGCGGCCGGGCGAGGTTGACCGTCAGGTTGCGGCCGTCGAGCGGCGCGCCGTGCATTGCCTGAATGGCCTTCTGGGCTTCTTCGGGCGTGCTCATGGTGATGAAGCCGAAGCCCCGCGGCCGGCCGCTGACGCGGTCCACCATCAGGTTGGCCTCCACCACGACCCCGTGGGCGCTGAAGGCGTCTTGGAGGTCATTTTCAGTGGTGTTGAACGACAGGTTCCCCACAAACAGTTTTGTATCCATATGATGTTCGATGTCCCTAGACTACTCTGCTTGACCCAAACTGTTCCCGACTGCCGGGTTTCGAATCATCACTGAAACGGGTTCACCTGTGATCCACCATGTCTTGGAAGCGGAAGAGAGCTATCAGACGCGCGCAAGGTGCCGGTTAACGGCGGAATGGCAAGCGCTATTTTTCCTGACGCGCTGCCGGAGGCGAGTCTCCGTCTCTCGCAAACTGGCGCGCCGCAGCCTGAAATCATGTGGATTTCAACGTGATTAGCCGTGGGGGGACACCCCACGGATCCGATGCGTTGGGGGACGGCCTTCAATGGGCCGGACCACCTGGGGCCAGCGAGGGCGCGACCCGTTGAGGGGCGGTTTTGCCAGCGGACCAGGACCGTGGGGTGGCCACGGTGGCCGGCCGGCAAAAAGGCCACCCACGGTTATTCTCGTCGCAGCCCTCCGGGCCGCGGCTGGGAACGGTTCCTCCGCAACGAAGCGACATAAGCCCGTGCCCCGTGGGGCCGTGCGCTCGCCCGCGCGGTTTCCGCAGCTCGAATCACGCGGGGCTTTGCCAGCGCCGTCGGCAAGGCCGCCGATGGCCGGCTTGCCCAACGGTCAGTCGCTGAGGTTCGCCAAGACTGCGTGGGCCACGCGCTCCGGGGTGGTCGCCCGGAGACACTCGAGGGGCCGCTCGAAGTGGCAGGTGCTCGTCATGCACGGGGCACAGGGCAGCCCGGCGGTCAGCACGCGATCAATCTGGCCGTAAGGCCCGGTTCGCCGCGGCTCGGTGGGGCCGAAGATCGCCACCACGGGACGCCCGAGCGCGGCGGCCACGTGCATCGGGCCGGTGTCGTTTGTCACCACAACGTCGCTGCGCCGCACCCATTCGATCATCTCCCACAGGCTGGTGGCACCCGCCAGGTTGAGGCAGCGCTCGGGCGCGGCGGCGGCCACCGTGGCGGTCAGGGCCGCGTCGCCGCTGGCCCCGAGCAGGACGAAACGGGCTGCGGGCTGACGGACGGCCAGCAGTTTGACCAGCGCGGCAAAGTGCGTTACCGGCCAGCGCTTGTTGAGCCAGCGCGCTCCAGGATGCAGGGCAATCCAGCGCGGCGCGTCCGCGGCGGCCATGGCCACTTTTTCGGCAACCGCCGGGCGACGCGGGAGCCAGTCGAACTTGTCGGTCACCGGCACCCCGAGGGCGCGCACTGCGTCCAGGTACCAATCCACGGCGTGCGTGTGGTAGGAGCGCCGCGGCACCCGCACATCGTAAAAGGCGGGCGCCGCCTCCCGGAAGTCTTCCAGGCCGACGCTGCGGGCAGCGCCGCAGAGCCGGGCGAGGATGGCGCTGCGAGCGAGCGCTTGCAGGTCCATCACCAGGTCGAAGCGGCGGCGGCGCATCTCGCGAATGCTGCGGAGCGCTTCCGGCCAATACCGCGGCGAGGCCCAGCGTCGGCGGTGAAACGCGAACAGCCCGTCCAGATCGGGGTCCCCTTCGAGCAAGGGACTGAGCACAGCGTCCACCCACCAATAGACCTCGGCGCGCGGCCAGTGGCTCTTGAGCAATCGCAGAACGGGGAGAGCTTGCACCACGTCCCCGAGCGAACTGGGTTTGAGGATCAGGATGCGCACCGGAGCTGGGCGGGGCGGTTTCGGCCGGTGAGCGCGCGCTTCCTCGCGGGCGATGCAGAGAGGAGCCCGCCCGCGTCGCCCGGAGTCAGCGCCCCTCCCCGAGGCGGTCGGCCAGGCGCGGTGGCAGCCCCGCGCGCAAAATCTTCTCCTGGGTGGTCTCGAGGTCGTAATCGAGCCGGCGCAACTCGATGGTGGCTTCGTTCAGGTCGTAAATGACGTACGTGGCCTTGGGCACGCCGTCGCGCGACTGTCCCACGCTGCCGACGTTGACGAAGTATTTGCGGCCCGGTTCGACGTGAAATTTCGAGTAGCTGCCGCCGCGGACCACGCTGTCGCGGATAAACGCCACCGGTACGTGGGTGTGGCCGAAAAAGCAGACGCTGGTGTTCTGGTAGGTGAAGCTGGCGGCGGCGGCGTACTTGTCTTGCGGGAATACGTAGCCCCAGCGCTTCGGCGCGTCGAGTGTGGCGTGGACGATGGTGAAATTGGCCACCAAACGATGGTAGCGCAGGTCGCGCAACCAGGCCCGATCGTCGGCCGTGAGTTGGGACCGGGTCCACTGCACCGCCTCGGCGGCGTGGGGATTGAATCCCTCCAGATGCTCGTCCATCGAGCAGTATTCGTCGTGGTTGCCCTTCACGACCGGGATGTTCATGCCGCGGATGATGTCCAGGCACTCTTTGGGATTGGCGTTGTAGCCGACCACGTCCCCCAGGCAGGCGTAGTGGGTGACTTTCTGCGCCTCGGCATCCGACAAGACGGCTTGCAACGCCTCCAGATTGGCGTGGATGTCGGCGATTATTGCGAACTTCATTGCTCTCGATCCTACCGGGCAATCTCGAACCCGCGAAACCCGCCCCGGGCTTCGCTCCAACTGACCGACTCGTGGCGAATCAACGAACCCAGCCCGGAGTCCCGAATCGCCGCGCGGAATGCTTCCAGCTCGGCACGCTCGCCTTCCGCCAGCAGCTCCACCCGTCCGTCGAGCAAGTTGCGAACCAGCCCGGTCACTTCGAACCCCTGCGCCAGCACACGCGCCGTGTGTCGGAATCCCACTCCCTGCACCTGTCCGGAGTACAGCACCTGGAGACGAACGCGAGCCATGAGCTTTCCGCCCGGCGGGCGGGGCGTGACGCTGCCGCCAACGACTTCGCCTCCGCGCGGCGGGCAAACTTGCACGGCGAGATGAAGCCATACGCGGTTAAAATCCCGCAACGATTTTGTGTCCCGCGCCCGGCGGCGCGGCGGGAGGCGTGCTGTGCTGGCCGTCGCCCGCGGGGCCGGCTGGACAGGCGCCGGCGGCGGCAATTTCCCGGTTGGCGTCTCCGGCGGCGGGCCGCAAACTGATCCCATGCGTCTCACCTTCATCGGCCTGTTGCTGCCCGCCCTGGGCGTGGCTGCGGGCTCGCTCAACGAACTGGCTCAGCCGCAGGAAGGCCGCTCCATGCGGTCCACATCCACCATGCGCCAGGGCGAGATTCGGCGGGAAGGGCCTCAACAGCGGTTGAACCCACGGGCAGCACCGAAGGGTGATCGGGAGGAAGCCAGCAACTGGGATAACTTCCGCGTGCCGCCGGGCGGGACGCACGTGCTTCTGGACGTGGCCGGGCCTGGTGTGATCACGCACCTGTGGCTGACGTTTCTCGGTCTCGAGCCGCAGGCGTGGGCGCCGCAGGGATCGGCCAATCACCAGGAAATGCTGCTGCGCATCTTCTGGGATGGTCGCGCGGAGCCGGCGGTCGAAGCGCCCGTCGGCGATTTCTTTGCCAACTGCTTCGGCCGGCGGAGCGAGGTGGTGAGCCTCCCGGTCGTGGTCGAAGACGCGGATTCGTACAATTGCTTCTGGCGGATGCCGTTTCGCCGGTCGGCGCGTATCGAGATCGAGAACCAGAGCGACAAACCCATCAGTCTGCTCTACTACAACGTGGACTGGATCAAGAAGGATGACCTGCCGGAGGACACGCCTTACTTCCATGCCCGCTATCGCCAGGAATACCCGGTGCGAGCGGGGCAGGACTACGTGGTGCTGGAGACTCAAGGGCGGGGGCACTACGTCGGCACCGTCCTCGCGGTGCGGACGCGGAGTCCGGCGTGGTTTGGCGAGGGCGATGAGAAGATCTACCTGAACGGCGAGTCCGAGCCGGCGATTTGGGGCACGGGCACGGAGGATTACTTCCTGTCGGCCTGGGGACTGAAAACGACCGGCACTCCGTTCTTCGGAGTGCCGTATTTCGATCAGTGGGGCATCGTTGGCGGGCACACCAGTGCGTACCGGTGGCACGTCGCGGATCCGATCGTCTTCAACTCCGGCATTCGTTTCACCTTCGAGCACTGGGGCTGGATTTCTCCAGACGAGAATCCCGAGCGCCGGAGTACGAGTTGGAATGAGCGCGAGGACGACTACGCCAGCGTCGCGTTCTGGTATCAAACCGGCGAGCCCTCGCCCCAGCCGCGCGTCCCGCACGCGCGCGAGCGGCGTTTGCCGAGTCTGGAGCGGGTGATCGCCTACGCGCGGGACTTCACCGCCGACCGCCATCACGGCACCGGGAGCGTGGTCATGCAGGCGCTGGAGTTTTACGACGGGCCCCAGGTGCTGTACCGGGCGCCGGCGGCCGAGGATGCGTGGCTGGAGATCCCTTTCAAGGTCTCGCGTTCGGAACCGCTGCGGCTGCTGGTCAATGCGACCAAATCCTACGACTTCGGGAAGTACCAGGTGTCACTGAACGGCGTGAAGCTGGGCGGGGAGATAGATTTCTACAGCCCGAAAGTGGTGAACGAAGAGGTCCACCTTCTCGACTTCTGGCCCGAGCCGGGTGATTACACCCTCCGGCTCGAGTGCGTCGGCCGCAATCCGTCTTCCGCGAGCTATTTCGCAGGGATTGAATCGGTTCGGCTGCGCGAGCGCCGCCCGCGCGTGGCGGAACTGGGGCACGATCGTGACAAGGATTGGCGCAAGGAACCCACGCTGTATCGCTGAGGAGGCCGGGCAGGCGCCGTGCGGGTTGACCGAGAGTCAGAACCGGAACATGTCGTTCATGCGGCCGCAGTTCGGGCAACGCGAGCGATCTACGTCCGGGTCGTCGGTGTAGAGGAATCCGCAGCCTTCACACCGGAAAACGTGGTCGTCAGACGGAGTGGGCCCGAAGGTGCGCCGGCGCATTTCCGCCACGGTCAGCAACCCGACCGCCCCCAACGTCGCCAGCACGTAGGTGAAAATGAGTTGTTCGACGTTCATGCCGTCACCGCGGTGCCCCGCCAGGGGCCACAGTGCGCCACTGGAAACTCAAACGTCCCCAATGAATGCGCGGGCCGCCCGCGTCGGGCAGGGGCGCGAAGACCGTGTTGCGCGCCAGCTCGAGAGCCTTCTGATCCGCGGCGGCCAGGCCGCTGCTGGCCAGCAGCGTGGCCATCAGCACCGAGCCGTGTTCGTCCACGGTTACCTGCACCAGGCTGGGCTGGAGCACGTCGGGATGTTCCCAGTCCGGTGGCAGCTCCGGCCAGCGGGCCGGGCGATCGGGCGGCAAGCCCTCGACCTGCACCGTCGAATTGGTCGCCACCAGTGGGCGCAGGATTCCGGTTCGCGCCGCCGGCTCCGGCGCTTGGCCCTGGCTGAAGAACGACCGCGGCAAAGCGAGGGGCGGTCCGGAAATGCCGGCCGGAAGCTCCTGGTTCGAAAGAAAGCGCGGCGGCTCGAGCCACTCGGTAGCGGGCCGGGCGAAAGTCGGCCGGCGAAACCAGACCTCGGCTGAAAAGCCGCGGGAACTCACGAGGGCGAACTCGGCCGGATCCGGCAAGCCTTCGCCGCCGGCGGGCGGGGGGGGCCGATGGCCGGCGGGGAGCAGCATCACCCGGCCGTTCGGGGGCGCTGACGCGGCCGGCGGCTCCGCGCGGCGGCCGAGCAGGAGCAGCGCGAGCACCTGCGCCACGAAGATCATCGCCACCGTTGTCAGCCAGCGCTGCCGGGTCCAAACGGCCACCCCGTCCTCGAGAACCGTGGGTTGCCGCGGCATGCGGGTGGACGTCAGCACGCCGCTCCGCAGCGGCCGGGAGGAGTTCATGGCAGTGCCGGGCCGGGTTGGGTCTCCGGGAACAGGCGCGGGCGGGTGGCCAGCATGACCTCCCGAACGCCCGCTTCCACCGCGGCGGCCGAGATGCGGAGCAACGCCGTGTGGCGCACCGTGTCATCGGCTCGGAGCAACAAGGTGACCGGCTCGGAACTGGAACGCACCCGCGCGGCGAGGCGTTCGCGCAACTCGTCCAGCGTGACCGCCTGGTGCTCGAAATACGCCTGCTCGCGCTGGTCCAGGACCACCACCAAGTTCCACCCGGTCGGGCCGGTGGGGCCAGCGGTGTTCACGGTGGGCAGTTGGATGCGCACGCCCGGCGCCGGGGCGAGGGAGGAGTGCAACAACAGAAACAGCACGACCAGGAAAAGTACGCTGACGAACGCTGCGACGTCCAACTGCCCGGTGAAGGGTTTGGCTCGGCGGGGGAACCTCATTCGGACACGTTTTTCCGGGACTCGGCGAGCAGGTTCAGAATTTCGGCCGAGGCTTTCTCCATGTCGGTGACAATATGGTTCACCCGGCTGACCAGGTAGTTGTAGCCCGCGTAGGCCGGGGCCGCGATGGCCAGCCCGGCGGCGGTGCAAACCAGCCCCTGCCACACCCCTTCGGCCAACGCTGCCGGCGGCGCTGACACGCCCTGGGTCTGCAAAACCCGGAACACGGAGATGAACCCCAGCACGGTGCCGAGCAGCCCCAGAATCGGGCCGATCTGGGCGATGGTGCCCAACAGGTTCAATCGTTGTTCCAAGCGCGGAACCTCGACCAGCCCCGCCTCCTCTAAGGCTTCGCGAATGCCATCCCGCCCGCGGTCCCGGTTGAGAATGGCCGCCTTCACCAGCCGGGCCACCGGTCCGGCGGTCGCGTCGCAGATGGAGATCGCTTCCACCACGTTGTCCCGTCGCAGCACGTTGCGGACGCCGGTGAGAAACTCCACCGAGTTGATTTGCTCGCGGTGATAGTGGAGCACCCGTTCGATGAAGACGGCGGCCGCCACCGCTCCGAGGAACAGCAACAACCACATCATGGCGCCGCCATGACTCAGCAACTCCGGCAACATGGCCAAGTTGTAGGCGAGCGGCCGGGGCCGGGCAATGTTCAAAAAGTTCCCCTACATCGCGTCCGGACCGCGGTGTCCCCCGGCCGCGATGATGGCCCGCCGGGCGGCGCCGCTGCCGGCCGCCCGCCCGGAAGATCCGCCGGCACGGGTGTTGGTCTCCATCTGCCGTTCGCCCCGCCCGCCGCAAATTTCTCGCGGATTGGGCTTGCGTTCGCTCTGGACGTTCAGCAGATGATCTCAAGGATTCGATAATCTATGAAAAAGTTCGCAACTCGGTTCGCGCTGGGCAGCTTGATGGCCGTGACGGCCCTCGGGCAGGGCTTCGACTTCAACTCGGGCAATGACTCCGGTCTGACCCGCTACGATCCTCTGGGCGCCTTCGGGCTCGGCGGGACGTATAGCTTCCCGGGTGGGGATACATACCGGATTCAGGCCGCCTCGACCGTGCCTTTGACCGGCACCGTGGGGCCGCCACGGGCCGGGGCTTACCTGGGGGTTAGTTACGACTCCTTCACCGCGTCGGTTGATCTGGTGAACTGGGACAACGGCCTGGTTCAAGGGTTTGGAATCATGGGACGCGCCCGGGAAGCCGGCCTCGGCACTTCTGACGGCTACGTTTTCTTCTACTTCCCGGCTTTCCAGTCGGTGGCGTTTAACCGGATAGACAACGAATCGGCGGTCGTCCTGGCCTCCCCGGAAAACCCCTTGGTTTCACTCAACCCCGCCCAGGACTACCGGATGGTCTTTGCGGCGCACGGCAGCCAACTCCTTGGTCAAATCTTCGCCCTCAGTGATCTCTCCACCCCGCTGGTGACCATTACCGCCACGGATTCCACCTATGCTTCCGGTTTTGCCGGACTGCTCGTGGCTGGAACCCTCGCCGATCCCACCAGCGCGGCGGACGCCACGTTCGATAATTTCCAGGTCATTCCCGAGCCGAGCACGGTGGCGCTCGCCGTGCTTGGTGGCGGCGCCCTGCTGATCGGCGCCCGCCGGCGCCGCCTCCGGTAGAGACTCTCTCGGCGGTCGAGCGCCCAAGTTTCGCTTCGCTATCTCGGCATTTTCAAATTGCGGGTCCGGGTGGCAACGATGGCCGTCCGGACCCGCCGGCTTTTTGTCGCCTGCGTCTTCAGCGGTGGCTGGCCAACGGGAGGCAGGACGGGCATTGAACCGGCCTCAGCGGGCCTTTACGCTGCGGGCGACGATGAAGCGTGCAGCGCAAAACACCGAGTTGTCCCCGACAGATTTGGGCTTCGCCATGCCGGCCGAGTGGGAGCGACACGAGGCCACCTGGCTGGGCTGGCCCCACAACGAAACCGACTGGCCGGGCAAGCTGGACGCCATCCGCTGGGTGTACGGTGAGATGGTGCGGAAGATTGGCCCGGGCGAGGTCGTCCGCCTGCTGGTGCGCGACCGCGCCGAGCAGAGGCTCGCTGCCAGCTACCTTCAGCGGGCGGGCTGCGACCCGCGCCGCGTCGAGTTTGTCGTGCATCCCACCAATCGGGGGTGGACCCGCGACAGCGGCCCAATTTGCGTGCGGCGACTCCGGCCGACGCGCGAGGTGGCCATCGTTCACTTCCACTTCAACGCCTGGGCCAAGTACCCCGACTGGCAGTTCGACACCCGGGTGCCGGAAATCGCAGCGCGCCGGCTCAAGAAGCGCCTGTTTCGCGCGGCCTTCGGCGGGCGTGACTTCGTCCTGGAGGGCGGCGGCATCGAGGTCAATGGTCGCGGCACCTTGCTGACGACCGAGGAATGCTATCTCGACCCGAAGGTGCAGGTGCGGAATCCCGGCCTGACCCGCGCGGATTACGAAGCGACCTTCAAGAAGTACCTCGGCGTGACCAACGTGCTGTGGTTGCGGAACGGTCCGGTGGGCGATGACACCCACGGTCACATTGACGACATCGCCCGCTTCGTGAATCCCCGCACGCTGGTCCTCATCCGGGAAACGCGCCGGCGCGACGTCAACTACCGGCCGCTCGCCGAGAACTGGGAGCGGGTGCGTGACCTGCGGTTGGAGGACGGTTCCCGGCCGGAGGTGGTGGCGTTGCCCATGCCGGCCCCGCTCACCTTCGGCGGCGAACGCCTGCCGGCCAGCTACGCCAACTTCTACATCTGCAATGCCTGCGTCCTGGTGCCAACGTTCAACGACCCGAACGACCGCGTGGCGCTGGGCATTCTGGGCGAGCTGATCAAGGACCGCCCGGTGGTGGGCATCCACGCGGTGGACCTGGTGTTGGGCTTTGGCAGCCTGCACTGTCTGACCCAGCAACAACCCGCGTGAGGTGAAGCCGGCCCACCGGGCGAAAGGCCCCCTGTGGCGCCGCTTCTTCGCGAATTCGCTCCGCCGGTAATGCGGCGGGAACTTGCGCTGGCGTGTGCCCGTACTCGCCGTGGAGGATTTGCTTTGGGCTCGGCCCCGGGCTCGCGCCGGTTGCCTGGATTGAGGTGACGGAAGCCAACGCCGGAACAGGAACTCGGGTCTTGGCAACCACGCCCGTCACGGGTGAACTTCCGCCTATCCATGAGCGCGCCATCAACGCAGTCGCGACGAGAGTTTCTCCGCGTCGTTGCCGCGGCCGCCATCCCGATTCTTGTCCCGCGCGCGCGGGCGGTCCCCGACCGGTGGGCGGCGTTCGAGCAGGACCTCATCCCGGCGCCGGAATCTCCGGCGGACCGGGACGAGTGGCGGACGCGGCTGCGGCAGTGGCGGGAGCAGCGTCGGACGGAGTTGCGCTACGATGACGCGTTCTACCGGCGCCCGGAATTCGCGTGGACCCAGCGGTGTTTCTCGTGCGGCTTCGTGATGTTGTGTGACGAGCGGTTCTGGGATCACCGGGCCGGACGCTGGACAGTGGGAGAGTTCCTCGCGGCCCACCGGCGTGACTTCGGAGGATTTGACGCTGTCGTTCTGTGGCACGCCTACCCCCGCATTGGCGCGGACGATCGCAACCAGTTTGATTTCTATCGCGACCTTCCGGGAGGGCTGAAGGGCGTGCGGCGCGTTGTCCACACCTTGCGCCGTGCCGGGGTGCGATCCTTCGTGAACTACAATCCCTGGGACACCGGCACGCGGCGGGAGGGCTGCACGGATGCGGAGGCGCTGTGCCGCCTCGTTCGCGACCTCGAGGCCGACGGCATCTTCCTGGACACCCTCAAGGAGGGAGCTGCCGAACTCCGGGCGGGGCTCGACGCCGCGCGGCCGGGCGTGGCACTCGAGAGCGAAATCGCCCTGCCGTTGGAACGCGTGCATGATCATCATCTCTCGTGGGCCCAGTGGTTCGCCGACAGCGCTGCGCCCGGAGTCTTGCGCAACAAGTGGTTTGAGCCGCGCCACCTCCAGCATCAGATCCGGCGGTGGGACGCCGATCACTCGGGCGAGCTGCACACCGCGTGGATGAACGGCAGTGGCATGATGGTGTGGGAGAATGTCTTCGGTTCGTGGGTCGGTTGGAACCCGCGGGACCGGGCGTTGCTGCGCCTGATGCTGCCCCTCCAACGCCGCTTTGCGACCCTTTTCACCAGCGGCCCCTGGCAACCGCTGGTGCCGACGCTGACGCCGCACGTGTACGCCAGCGAGTGGCAGCACGACGGCGTGACCCTGTGGACGCTGGTGAACCGGTCGGAGCGTCCGCACGAGGGCCCGACGCTGGAAATCGCGCTGCGCCCGGGTGAAGCGGCGTGGGATCTGATGGCTGGCCGGCAAATCTCTCGGCCGGCAACCCAGCCGACGGACGCAGTCGTCCGCCTCACTCTGGGGCCGCGAGGGTTGGGGGGCGTTTTGCGGGCGCGGCCGGACCAGGCGGGGGCGGACTTCGCGCGGTTGCTCCGCGGGCAACGCCAACTTGTCCGGTCGGTCGAGTGGTCAACCACCGCGGCGCAGCCGAAGACGACGCTCGCAAGTCCGACGCCGACCGTCCGTGCTCCTCGGGCGCCGGCGGACATGGCCGAGATTCCTGGCGCGACGCTCGAGCTGACCAGCGAACTGCGCGCGCGCGAGTGCGGCTACTACGAGTCGGTGTTGCCGGCGGCGCCCGCTTTTGCTCCGAGCTACGAGTTCAAGCGCGTCCGCTTTTCCCGGCGAGTGACCCTGCCTCGATTCGCGCTCGATTGGACCCCCGTCACCAATCGCCAGTTCGCCGAATTCTTGCGAGCAACCGGTTACCGGCCGCGCCATCCGGAGAGATTCCTGGACCACTGGCCGGACTGGCGACGGCTGCGTTTTCCAGCGGACCTCGCCGAGCATCCGGTGGTGTACGTGGACCTCACCGACGCGCGCGCCTACGCCCGCTGGCGCGGACGGCGGCTGCCAACCGAGGCTGAATGGCAGTACGCAGCGCAAGGGCCGGAGGGACTCCGTTTTCCCTGGGGCGACACCCTGTCGCCGAACCGCTGCAACGGCGGAGAGACCGGGGGAACCACGCCGGTCCGGCAATTCCCGGACGGCCGTTCCGGCTTCGGTTGCTGGGATCTCTGCGGCAACGTCTGGGAGTGGACCGAGAGTGAGCGCCGCGATGGCCGCACTCGTTTCTGCCTGCTCAAGGGCGGGTGCTGGTACACGGCGCGCGGCTCGGGATGGTACTTCGACGGCGGCCCGCGTCCCAATGCCTACTCGGCCAAATTCCTCCTGATGTGGCCGGGGCTGGACCGCTGCGCCACGGTGGGTTTTCGCTGCGCCCTGGATCTGACCTGACCCGAATCGCCTGGCTCCGAAGCGCGCGATGCCGGTCGGGAGGTGTCGGTCGTGGTGCGCGCGGCGGGCAACCGGGGTGGTTGGCTGGCGCCGTTTGTTCCAAGGGCCAGCGCTACGGCAGGTCCACCCGGGCCAGGGTGCCTTGCTTGTTACGGACAAACACGTGTTGGCCGGCAACCAGCGGCGCCGTCCAGCTTTCCCCGCCAAGCACCTGAAACCGCCCCGTCTCGCGGTAGCCCGCCGGGTCGGGCCGGACCGCGACCAATTCGCCCCGCGCCGAGAGAATCAGCAGGCGCCCGTCGGTGAAGGTCAAATTGGCGAAGCCGAAGCGTTCCCGGGTCCACGCGATTTCGCCGTCGGCCAGGCGCAGGCAGCGGAGTTCGCATCGCCCGCCGTCCTGCTGGTTGCCGTCAATGCCGTACAGGTGCTCGCCCACCACGGCCAGATTCGCGAAGTGGCTGCGGAGATTCTTATTGGCCCAGAGCGGTGGACCATCGGCTCCCACCCGCACCACCCGGGTGCCATAGCCGTAGCCGCCGCTCAACATGACCCGATCGCCGGCGACAAAGGGTTCGGCCGACGTGACCCCGTAGGGCACTTCCCACGCAGTGGACCAAACCGGGCGGCCATCAACGGGATCCACGAGGACCCACTGGCTTTCGTTGGCCAGGGAGATCAGTCGCCGGCCGTCATGGGTGACGGGCTGCGGAGTCGTGTAGCCGGAAGTGCCCACGGGCTCGGTCTTCCACACCGTCGAGGCGCGCGGGGCGGACTTCCAAGCGACTTCGCCGCTGGAGGCGCGGATCGCGAGGCCATGATCGCCCACGGACCAGATGAGGAGGTCGTTCCACAACATCGGTGAACCGCTGAATCCCCAGTACGGTGGGCGTTCGCCGACTTCGGCCGGCACGTCGCGCCACCAGCGCAAGTTGCCGGTGGTGGCCTCGAGACAGAGCAAACGGCCGTCACGGCTGAGCGTGTAAACGGCACCCTCATGAACGAAGGGCGTGGCACGGGGGCCGGGCTCGTCAGGCTTGGCAATGCCCATCGCGCGGCAGGGGTACCGGTACGTCCATAACGGCCGCCCGTTTCCGGCGTCGAGGGCCGTGACGTGGTCTTCATCCGCTACGTTGCCGAAAGCGAACACCCGGCCGCCGTGTACTGCTACGCTGGCGAAGCCCGCGCCGATTTCGGACTGCCAGACCACCACTGGCTCGCGTTGACTCCAGTCCCACCGGTCCGCCAGGGCGGCGGTTGCCGCCCACCAAGTCGCCAATCCCAGCCAAGCGGCCGCGTGGCGCGTCGGGAGAAGATGAAACCGTTTGTCCATGCGGGGAATGGTGGAACAGAGCGGGTGGTGTGACAAGCGACCCGGCGATGATTTCCGGGGCGGCCCCGGTTTCGGGGACGGGCAAAAACCAGCGGGGATTGGGCCGCCACGCCTGCGCCGTTGCGTGGCTGCGGAGGAAGCCATACTCTGTCGGTCGGTATGCCGTACGTGACAACGGAAGAACGCGTGGATCGGTTGGAGGCGCTTTTTGGTCAGTTCCTGACCGAAATGGCCGTGCTCAATCACCGGGCCGATCAGCGAGCCAAGGAGGCGGAAGCGCGCAACCAGGCTGCCGAGGAGCGTCACCGGGCAGCGGAACAACGCCACCAGGCAGCCGAGGAACGCATGGCTCGCTTCGAGGCCGAGATGGCCGCTTTCAAGGACGAGATGCGTGTTTTCAAAGACGAGATGCGTGCCTCCAAAAGGGATTTGGACAAGAAGTGGGGCGACCTGGCCAACAAGATGGGGACGATCTTGGAAGACATCGTGGCGCCGAACCTTCGACGCCTCGCGGTCGAGCATTTCAAGTTTCCAGAGATCGAGGACTTCGGGATCCGGTGGTCCCGCCGCCGGGCGGGCAGGGAAACCGAATTCGATGCGATCGTGGCAGGGCCGGCGGCGGTCATTTTGGGCGGGGCGAAATCCAAGCCCTCAGTCGCGGGCGCCGACGATTTTGCGCTCAAGGCGGCAACGTTCTTCGACCATTTCCCGGAGTACTCCGGTCGGCGGTTAATCAAGGTCCTCGGGAGCTGGGCGATTCCGGAGCCGGTCATCAACCGCCTGACGGAGCTCGGCATTTACGCCCTTTGCATGGGCGAGGAAACGATGGAGCTGGCCAACGCGCCGGCACTGGAAGGGGAGCAACGGCGGCCGTCGGCCTGACCAGCGCGAGCGAGCGCTCGACCGCGTTCGGCCGCGATCGAACCCGCCAGATTGTCCGGCGGTTCGGCGAATGAGTGAACGCGGGTTTTGCCGGCGCCGCGCCGGATTGGCCATCGCGAAAGTGTGTTCACGCGGCTATGCGATTGCGTCTCGGACCCAGCCGCGGCTGGTGCGGAGCGCAGCAGGAAAAACCCGGACGGGCTTCGGTCGTCAGGCGACAGCGCGTTGGATTCGGCTTGGGTGCTGGCGACATTCCGGGGTATCAGCGTCGTCCGGGCTCAACCCCATCCGACGCGCGCGGGCAAAGATGGTCAGCCAGTCACCCGCGGCAGAGGGTTTTCAGGGCTTCGGAAATCTCCGCCGCCGTGGCGTCGGCCGCCTGTTGGACGATCTGCGAGCGGGTGGTGGCGAAATGACGCGGTTCAGAATCTAATTGGGCGAGGACATCCGTTTGGACTGGCCGACACTGAGGCCCACTGAACGGTAGGGCAAGGTGGGTTACCTGCGGACCATGCGCGACCTCGCCAGGTGTTTGGAACGTGCGGCAAGTTCGGGGGTGATGCGATCAGCGGGGCCGTCCGTCGCCGCTGCGGAGCTTCATTTTCCCCCCAGGTTGGCGAGCGAAATGTCTTCGTTCGCGCGGCCACTTGCGCCAAAATCGAGGAACTGAAATTGATTTCGATGGCCAAGACTAAGACATCTGCTTCATCCAACCGCCGGGCCTTCCCGGGGCGGGATGCGGCGCCGGCGCTCGTTCTGGGGATTATGTCCGGGACCAGCGTGGACGCTGTGGACTATGCCCTGTGTGCCTGCGGCGCCGGCGAGGTGCAACTGCGCAAGCACTGGCAGGCGCGCTATACGCTGCCGCTGCAGCGCCGGTTGCACGCCGCGGCCGCCGGCAAGGCGACGAGCTGGGAGCTGGCCGCAGTGCATCATGAACTGGGGCGGTTTTATGTGCGCGGGCTGGGCAAGGAACTCGACGGCGTCGCTCTGGATGCGGTCGGGCTGCACGGGCAGACAGTTTTTCACCAGCCGGATTCGGCGGGGCCGGCCACGCTGCAGATTGGCGAGCCGGCGTGGCTGGTCGAGGCCCTGCGCGTGCCGGTGGTCAGCAACTTCCGGGCGGGGGATCTGGCGGCAGGCGGGCAAGGGGCGCCGCTGGCCACGCTGTTTCACCAGGTGGTCTTCGGTCGCCGGGGCGAATTTGTGTGTGTCAACAACCTCGGCGGCATCAGCAACGTAACGGCGCTGGACTGGCGCGAGGGGGAAGAGCCCAAGGTGCTGGCGTTCGACACCGGTCCCGCCAACGTGCTCATGGACCTGGCCGCGCGCCATTACTCGAAGGGGCGGCGCAGCTTCGATATCAACGGTGCGTGGGCGTCGCACGGCACGGTGAACGCCGAACTGCTCGAACGTTGGCTGGGGCACAAGTTCTTTCAACAGCCGCCGCCCAAGAGCACCGGGCGCGAGATGTTCGGCGAGGGATTTTGGGAGCGGGTCCTGGCTGAGGCGGCGCGCGCGCGGCTGACGCCGGAGGACGTCCTGGCCACTTTGAGCGAATTCACGGCGGCCAGTCTGGCGTTGAACTACCAGTTGCATCTCGGAGGAGCACCTGCGCGGGTGATCGCCTGTGGCGGCGGCGCGGCCAATCCGGACCTGATGAAGCGCCTCCGGGCCCGCCTGCAAGGCTGGCAGCCGGACCTCGAGGTGGTGAGCAGCGAGGATCTCGGTTGGGGCAAGCAGCAGATCGAGGCGGCAGCCTTCGCGTTGCTGGCGTACCGGCGGTTGCAGAACCTGCCCGGCAACCTGCCGGCAACCACCGGCGCGAATCGCGCCGTCGTGCTTGGGCAGGTGGCGGTGCCGTGAGCGGCGGGGTGACACCGCGCCGCAGGCTGGAAGGCGATCCCTTGACACTCCGCGCGCCCGCTCACTACGGTTCCGCCATGCTCGCGAAGCCGCGCTTGCCTCATCACCCCGGGACTTCTCGGGGGCCGGTCATGACCTGGCGTGCCTGCAGGTGGGCCCTGCTCGGGCTGATTATTGCCGCGGTGGCGACGGTTGGTGCCCGGGCGGCCGCAACCGGCGACGTGCGTTTCAGCCGCGACATCCGCCCGGTGCTTTCGGACAACTGTTTCGCCTGCCACGGGCCAGACACCGCGAAGGTCAAAGGCGGCCTGCGCCTGGACCAGCGCGACGCCGCCCTTAGCCCGGCGCGATCCGGCAAATCGGCGATCGTCCCTGGCCAACCGGAGGCCAGCGAATTGATCCGGCGCATCCTCACCGACGATCCCGACGATTTAATGCCGCCGCCGGAGTCCCACAAGATGCTAACCGCCGCGCAGAAGGAAACACTGCGGCGGTGGATCGCGAGCGGGGCGGACTACGAGAGCCACTGGGCTTACGCGCCGCCGGTCAAACCGGCCGTGCCGGCGGGAGTCCACCCGGTGGATTACCTCGTTCGGGCGCTACTGGACGAACTGGGGCTCACCCCGGCGCCACCGGCGGACCGGCGCACGCTGGCGCGCCGGCTTTACTCGGATCTGATCGGGCTGCCGCCGCCGCCAGAGGAGGTGGCCGCCTTCGAGCGTGACCCCGCGCCGGACGCGTACGAACGACTGGTCGCGCGGTTGCTGGCCTCCCCGCACTTCGGCGAGCGCATGGCCATCGGTTGGCTCGATGTGGTGCGGTTTGCTGATACCATTGGCTACCATTCGGACAACCCGCGCAACATCTGGCCCTATCGCGACTACGTGATCCGCGCGTTCAACGCCAACAAGCCCTTCGACCGGTTCACGCGCGAGCAGCTCGCCGGCGATTTACTGCCGGATGCCAATCAGGAGACGCGCGTCGCCTCTGGATTCAACCGGCTGCTGCTCACCACCGAGGAGGGCGGCGCGCAGCCGAAGGATTACGAGGCCCGCTACCTGACGGATCGGGTGCGGGCGGTGGGCGCGGTCTGGCTCGGGCAGACGCTCGGTTGCGCGGCCTGCCATGATCACAAGTTCGACCCTGTCACCATGCGCGATTTCTACTCGCTGGGCGCGTTTTTCGCCGATGTGAAAGAGCCGATCGTCGGTCCGCGCGAACCGGGCATGTTGTTGCCGAATGAGGCCCAGGCGCGGGAGCTGCAGCGACTGGCGGACACCGTGACTCGCCTCGAGCAGGAGCTGGCCGGGCCGCATCCGGAACTGGCGGCCGCCTTTGCCGCGTGGCAGGAAGCCCAGCGCTCCGCCTTGCGTGACGACGCCCACTGGCAGCGCCTGGCTCCGGCGGGGCTCGTTTCCGCGGGCGGGGCGACGCTGGTGGCGCGCGCGGATGCCTCGGTGCTCGTCAGTGGGCCGGCGCCGGACAAAGACACCTACACGTTGACCTTCACGAATGCCCTGACGGAGATCGTCGGCTTGCGCCTCGAGGCCTTGCCGGATAAATCGCTGCCGGCCAAAGGCCCCGGGCGCGCCGGGAATGGCAATTTTGTCCTCGGCGAACTACTGGCACGGGTCGAGCGGGCCGGGGCCGAACCGCGCCGGCTAAGTTTCACCCGCGCGCTGGCCACCTACGAACAAACCAGCCATGTCGAAGGAAACCCCTACGGTCGCTGGGCTGCCGAAGCGGTGATTGACGGCGACACCAAACCCGGGCCTTCCGGGTGGGCGATCCTGCCGGAAGTGGGGCGACCGCAGCACCTGCTGATGGAGTTGGCTGCACCGCTGACGCTGAGTGAGGGTGAAGGGTTGGTGGTGGAACTTCGCCAGCCGCACGGCCACGGCAGCCACACGCTGGGGTGTTTCCGTGTCTCCGCAACCGCCACACCGGCAGCGGTCAATTCCCCGGCCGACCTGCCGCCGCCGCCCGAAATTGCGGACCTGCTGCTCCGGCCGGCCGACCAGCTCGCCGAGGCGGGCCGCCAAAAGCTGCAGGACCATTTCCGGAGCGTCGCGCCCGAGCTGGCCGGCCTGCGCGAGCAACTGGCGGCCGCGAAGCGAGCGCACGCCGAATACGAAGCGGCGCTGCCGCGCTCGCTGGTGACTGAACGGCTGGAGACCCCGCGGACCGTGCGGATTCTCCCGCGGGGCAACTTCCTCATCGAGACCGGCGACATCGTCGAGCCGGCGCTGCCCGCATATCTGGTGAAGCCGTCGAGCACGCCGCCCGCGCGCCGGCTGAATCGGCTGGACCTGGCCGATTGGTTGGTCGCGGCGGACAATCCGCTGACCACGCGCGTGGTCATGAACCGGCTGTGGAGACAGTTCTTCGGCGCCGGGCTCTCAAAGGTCCTGGATGATTTTGGCGCCCAGGGGGAGCCCCCGCGCAACCCCGCGCTGCTCGACTGGCTGGCGTGCGAGTTCCGCGACAGCGGCTGGGATTTCAAGCACATGGTCCGGTTGCTCGTGCTCAGCGACACCTACCGGCGCAGTTCGGTGGCGGCGGCCGAATTGCTGGCCCGGGATCCGGACAATCGCGAGTTCGCGCGCCAGGGGCGCTGGCGGATCGAGGCCGAATTGGTCCGGGACGCGGCGCTTTCCTTCGCCGGCCTGCTCCACGCCGAGATCGGGGGGGCCAGCATCAAACCCTACCAGCCGGACGGCTATTGGGAGAACCTTAACTTCCCGGTCCGTTCATACGAACCGACGACCGGTCCGGGGCAGTACCGGCGCGGGCTCTACGTGTGGTGGCAGCGGTCCTTTTTGCACCCGAGCCTCCTCGCCTTCGACGCGCCGAGCCGGGAGGAGTGCGCTGCCGAGCGCAATCGCTCGAACATCCCCCAGCAGGCGCTGGTGCTGTTGAACGACCCCACCTACGTGGAGGCCGCACGAGCGCTCGCGATGCGCGTCCTGCGGGAGGGCGGCGGCGACGCGGCGTCGCGGATTACCTGGGCCTGGCAGCAAGTGCTGGCGCGGTCGCCGCAGGCCGGCGAAGTGGAGGTGCTGCGCACGCTGTTTGAGAAACACCTCGCCGGCTACCGTACCGACACTGCCGCCGCGAGCGCCCTCCTGAAGGTGGGAGCCGCCCCGGTGCCGGCGGATTTGGATCCTGCCGAACTGGCCGCCTGGACGAATGTGGCCCGCGCGCTCCTGAACTTGCACGAGACCATCACGCGGTCATGAAACGGCTCAAGGCCGCCACGGCGCGGCATCAGACTGATCTCGCTCACCCATGAATCCCTGCTCCGAATTCCGCCAGTCGCTGGCGCAACACCAGACGCGCCGGGTGTTTCTCGGCCGCGCCGCGCAAGGGCTGGGATCGCTGGCCCTCGCCTCGCTGCTGGACCCCGGTCTTCTACGGGCGGCGACGGCCGCGCCCGAACGATGGAAAGGCGTGGTCAACCCGCCGCATTACCCGCCGACCGCGCGGCGCGTGATTTGGTTGACGATGGCCGGGGGGCCGTCCCACTTGGAGACCTTTGATCCCAAGCCGAAGCTGGCCGAAATGCACGGCCGGCCCATGCCGGAGTCGTTCACGGCCGGCAAACAGATTGCGCAGCTCCAGGGACAGAAGCTGCTGTGCTTCGCGCCCCAGTTCGGGTTCAAACGGTTTGGCCGGGCGGGCGTTGAGATCTGCGAACTCTTCCCGCACATCGGATCCGTGGTGGACGAAATCTGCCTGATCCGTTCGATGACCACCGAGGCGATCAACCACGATCCGGCGCACATGTTCATGAACACCGGCTCGCAAATCGCCGGCCGCCCCAGCATGGGCTCCTGGCTGTGCTACGGCCTGGGATCGGAAGCGGAGGATTTGCCGGGTTTCGTGGTGTTGACCTCCCTGGGCAAAGGCGGGCAGAACCAGCCCATCGCCGCCCGGCAGTGGGCGGCCGGCTTTCTGCCCAGCCGCTTCCAGGGCGTTCACCTCCAGGGCAAAGGCGATCCCGTCCTCTACCTCGGCTCGCCTCCCGGGGTGACGCGCGAACAGCAGCGAGACGTGATCCAGGCCGTCAATGCGCTGAACGTCCAGCACGACGCGATCGTGGACGATCCGGAGATCGCCACCCGCATCGTGCAGTATGAGTTGGCTTTTCAGATGCAGGCCAGCGTCCCGGAACTGATGGATCTGTCCAACGAGCCCGCGTCCATCTTCGAGCTCTACGGTTGCCAGCCGGGTGACGGCTCGTTTGCGGCGAACTGCCTTCTCGCGCGGCGGCTGGCCGAGCGCGGCGTGCGCTTCATTCAGCTCTATCACAAGGACTGGGACCACCACGGCGGAGTCAAGGAGGGCATCCGGTACAAGGCGCAAGAGATTGACCGCGCCTGCATGGCCCTGATTACCGATCTCAAGCAACGGGGCATGCTGCAGGATACGTTGATTGTTTGGGCGGGGGAGTTTGGGCGAACGCCCATGAGTCAGGGCGGCGATGGTCGCGACCACCACAACGCGGGCTTCAGCATCTGGCTCTGCGGCGGCGGCATCAAACCCGGCCTGGTGTACGGCGCCACCGACGAACTCGGCTACAACGCCGTCGAAAACCCCATGGATGTTCACGACCTCCACGCCACGCTGCTGCGCGCCCTGGGCATCGAACACACCCGGTTGACCGTGAAGTTCCAGGGGCTCGACGCCCGACTCACCGGCATTGCCGGCCGGGTGGTGAAAGACCTGCTGGTGTAGCCAGCCGCCGCAGCCGCCGGGGAAAAGCGGGCTGATGCGCAGGGGGATGGCTCGCGTGCAACGATTGGGGTTAGAGCCGAGGTGCGCCTGAAGGTGTTGAGTCAAAGCATGAACATCCATCGAATGATGTGTGCCGTGGCCGTAACAACGGCGGTCTGGATGAGCGGGACGGCGGCTGGTGGCCCTGAACAGTGGGCGGCGGAGATCGCTGCGTTCGAACGAGCCGACCAAGCTTCGGCACCGACCCCGGGCGGCGTGGTTTTCGTGGGCAGTTCCTCGATCCGGTTATGGACGAACTTGGCGGAGGATTTCCCGGAGGCGCGGCCGGTCAACCGCGGCTTCGGCGGTTCGCAGATTGCGGATTGCGTGCATTATTTTGACCGGCTGGTTGGCGTGCATCGGCCGCGACTGGTGGTCTTCTATTGCGGCAGCAACGATCTGGCTGCGGGCAAGACGCCCGAGGAGGTGGCTGCGGACTTCCGGGCATTTTGCGGTCGGCTGCACGCGGCGGTGCCGGAGGCGCGCTTGATCGTCAACTCCATCAAGCTCACCCCGGCCCGGTGGCATCTGCGCGAGCGGATCGCCTTCGCCAACGCGCTGCTCGCGGCCCACTGCGCGGCCGATCCCCGGCGCGTGTTCCTCGACCTCAATCCAGCCGTGCTCACGCCCGAGGGCGCGCCGCGCGAGGAGCTGTATCAGCCGGACCGCCTGCACCTCAACGCCGCCGGCTACGCCGTGTGGCGGGAGCGACTCCGGCCGCTGGTGAAATAGGAACTCCGCGCGGTGTTCGGGGCACCCCGGCGGCGGCGCACCCGGGATCCACCGGTGAGCAAGTTGGACTTCCCGGCCGGCGGGCGATCCTCATGATCGCGCCGATGATCTCAGGCCAGATTCGGTCGGTGCATTTCGTCGGGATCGGCGGGACGGCGATGGGGTCCGCCGCGGTTGCCATGCTCAAGCTCGGTTACCGGGTCACGGGCTCGGATCAGGCGATCTACGAGCCCATGGCGGGAATCCTCGCGGCGCACCAGGTGCCGGTGACGCTGGGGTACGCGGAGGCGAACCTGGACGGCGGCCCGGATTTGGTCGTCATCGGCAACGCGATTTCGCGCGGCAATCCCGAGGCGGAGGCCGTGCTGAACCGGCGGCTGCGGTATTGTTCGCTGCCGGAACTGCTCCGGGAATTCTTTATCCGCGGGCGGCGCGCACTGGTCGTGACTGGCACGCACGGCAAGACCACCACCACCGCATTGCTGGCGCACGTGTTTGAAACGAGCGGCCGCCGGCCCTGCTTTCTGATCGGGGGCTCGCCGTTGAACTTCCCGGTCGGGGCGCGCTTCGAGGGGGACGAGTGGTTCATCATCGAGGGCGACGAATACGACACCGCGTTCTTCGACAAGCGCAGCAAGTTTTTGCACTACCTGCCGGAGGTCGTCATTGCGAACAATCTGGAGTTCGACCACGCGGACATCTTCCCGGACCTGGCCGCCATTCAGACCTCGTTCCGGCATCTGTTCCGCATCCTGCCGGGCAACGGCCTGTTGCTGGCCAACGGCGACGATCCGCACCTCGCGCCCCTGATCGCGTTGTCGCACACACCGACGCAGCGCTTCGGCCTGGGCGAGGGCAACGACGCGCGCGCCACGGACGTGGTGTGTGCCGGGGAGGGGGCGGAGTTCACGGTCGGGGCGACGCGGTTCCAACTGCCACTGTCCGGCACCTTCAATGTGCGGAACGCGCTCGGGGTGGTGGCCTGCGCGCGGCACTGCGGTCTCAGCGACGCGGAAATCCAGCGGGGTTTCAGCAGTTTTCGGGGCGTGAAGCGCCGCCTCGAGACGCGCGGGGAGGTGGGCGGCGTGGTCGTGATTGACGACTTTGCGCATCACCCCACGGCCCTGGCGGCCACGATCGAGGTGGTCCGCCTCAAGTACCCGGGCCGCCGCGTCTGGGCGATTTTCGAGCCGCGTTCGAACACCACCCGGCGCAAGGTCTTTCAAGAGGCGCTGGTTGGCGCGCTCGCTGCGGCCGACATGGTGGTCGTGTCCCAGGTCGCCCGGCTGACGCAACTCCGGCCCGAGGAGCGCCTGGACCCGGAACGGCTGATGCGGGACCTCCGCGCGGCCGGCCGGGAGGCTTTCTACCTGCCGGACGCAGCGGCCATTGTGGACCTGCTGGTCTGGGAAACCCGCCCGGGCGACGTGGTCTGTGTTTTCAGCAATGGCGAATTCGGCGGGATCCACGCCATGCTGCTCGCGGCTTTGCGGGCGCGAGCGCCGGGCGCGTGATCCCGGCGCGGCCGGCGGCTACACGTCGCACACCGTGACCGCCTCGCGCAGGCCCTCGAGGGCGTCGCGCGTGGGGATGAACTCGTGCCCGACACAGCCGCGGTACCCGACCTCCACCAGCGCTTCCATAACCGCCGGAAAATTGATTTCCTGCCGACGGTCGAGTTCTCCCCGCCCCGGATTTCCTGCCGTGTGAACGTGGCCGATGTACGGGTGGTGCTGGCGGATCCGGCGGATGATGTCGCCGTCCTGGACCTGCACGTGATAGATATCGAAGAGCAGCTTCATGCGCGGCGAACCGACCCGTTTGATGATGTCAATGCAGTAGTCGGTGTGGTCGCCCTGATAGCCGGGGTGGCCCTTCATCGGATGGCTGTTCTCGCGTGTGTTGAGCATCTCGAGGCAAAGGTTCACGCCTTTGCGTTCGGCCTGGCCGATGACCTTCTTCAGGCCCGCCACGCAGTTGCGAGCGCCGCGCTCGGGAGAAAGGTGGCGGCTCCGCGGATCCGTCGGGTCCAGCGCAGAATAGCCGGTGAAACAAATCACACTCGGCACGCCCGCCGCGGCGGCCGCGTCAATGGCCTCCGTGGTGGCCCGGATAACGCGCGGCCAGTGGGTGGGATTGTTGAAGCCGTAGAGAAACGGCGGATCCGGGTCCATGACGATCTGGGCGATGGCGCAGGTCAGGCCGTGGCGCTGAAGCACGGCGTAGTCGCTCACGGGCGTAAGTTCCACGCTGACGCAGCCCAGTTGCCGGGCCACCGCGCACATTTGCTCGATGTTCCACTTGCTGCCCGCGGTCTCGAAACACCATTTCACAATCGAGTGCTTGATCCGGCCTTTGGTGGCTGCGGGACCGGTTTCAGCCGCCCGCGCGGGACGACCGGCCAGCGGCGCGGCCGCGGCCAGCACGGCCGCGCTCTGGAGGAGTTGACGTCGAGAAACAAGGGAGGGGTGTTTGAATTTCATGGCAGTGGAGATGTGAGTTGCAGACGAACCATGCCGGTGGGAGCTCCGCCTCACAAGCTCGAACGCGAAGCGATCGTCGGTCGGCACCCACGGTGGCGGGCGCACCCCGGGTGCGCGGAGAGATGGATGAAACCAACGCCCCGGCGGCGGTGTCTCTTCTTCCGGAATCGCGAGGCCTCAGGCGCCGGAAGCCTCGCGAATGGATTCTCCGCGGCGCCCACTGGGTTTTGGGTTGGGTTGGTTCGCAAGGCCCCGGGCCGGGTGGTCCGGGGCTTTTGCGTGTTGGCCCCGCGGCTCCGGACCGCGCGGCCAAGAGGGCAGGGCGGGGGCGCGCCGGCCGGCGGGTCACTGCCGCAACAGCGGCACCAGTTCACGGACGTTCACCGAGCCGGCTCGGCGCTCGATCTCCGGCGCGTACCGGCTGTAGAGCGTTTGCGCATGCGCATTCAGGGAACCAAAAAGCTGGCGCAACTCCACCGCGGAGAGGCGGCGCCCGCCGGCGTAGTACTGGCGGGCCGCGTGCCCGAGTGCGTAGGTGGTGGCAAACGAGACGAGGGAACTGGTCGCGTGTTTGCCCACGGCGCGGCCCACCCCGCCGAGCAGCTTTCCGAGCAGCCCGCTCACCAGTTTCCGGGCGTAGCCTTCGACCACCTGGGAGGTCAGCCCCAGCCCGACGGTTGCCGCGAACTCCTTGATGTGTCCCCGGTCCAGTTCGAAGCCATGCTGCCGGCCGATGCGGTAAACCATCTTCACCTGCAAGGGGATGATGGCCAGGGTCGCCAGCGAGTCGGGCAGCAGCTCCAACGCGCCATTGAGAATGGCGTAATTGGGCAAGTGTCATCAGCAGTTGGTCAGGCGAGTGAGTGAAAAACGAGAT
>CAYNCT010000043.1:0-25243 GCA_964396005.1 uncultured Verrucomicrobiota bacterium
ATCGAGTACGCCATCGCCAACGGGGCCCGCGTATTGAACGCCAGTTGGGGACAGACCGACCAGAGCCGGGCGCTGGCCGAGGCGATCACTGCCGCCCATCAGGCCGGCCTGATCATCGTGGCGTCTGCCGGCAACGCGAACACCGACGCCCTCGCCTATCCGGCCGCCTATCCCGAGCCGATCACCGTCGCCGCGCTCGACGCGCAGGATCGGCGGGCGACCTTTTCCAACTTCGGCTGGTACGTGGACCTGGCGGCCCCCGGGGACCTGATTTTCTCCACCTTCCACGAGAATCGTTACGATCTGCTCAGTGGAACCTCGATGGCCGCTCCCCAGGTGTCCGGCGTCGCCGCGCTCGTGCTGGCGCGTCACCCGGAATTCACCAACCTCGAGGTGGAGACGATCCTCCGCAACGCCGTGGATGAACTGCGCTCGGACCGCCCCCTGGGCGGCGGGCGCATCAACGCCGCGAAGGCGGCCCGCATTCAAACGCCCCTGCCGGCGGCCTTTCTCAAACTGCCGGAAGAGCTGTTCGGCCGTATGGACCTCGCCGGCACCGCCGCCGGCGAGCGGTTTGCCTCGTTCCGCATCGAGGCGGGGGCAGGCATCTATCCGACAAACTGGACTCTCCTGCACGAGTCGCGCGTGCCAGTGGACGACGGCGCGCTGCTGCCGGACTTCGCCACGGACCGGCTGCCCGAGGGGATCAACACCGTCCGCTTAATCGTGACCGACACGCTGGGGCAGGAGGCGGCCGACCGCGCGGTCGTGACGGTGCGCAACGTCTTCATCGCCGAACCACGCCATAACGACATCCGCCGCGCCGGCGACCGCATCGCCATCGCGGGCAATGTCTTCGGCCAGGGCCGCACTTATCGGATTGAGCACGGCGTCGGGTGGAAGCCGACCACCTGGACGACGCAAGGCATCACGCTCGCCGCCGGTGGCACCCGGGAGGTAGTGGACGGCCCGCTGGGCACCTGGGACACCGCGGACGCGATGCCCGACGCGTTTCATTGCCTGCGCCTGACGGCGCTGGCAGACGGCCGGCCCGTGGGCGAGTCACGGGTGTTCATGATCTATCTGGATTCCCGACTCCGGCCCGGCTGGCCCAGGCATCTGGAGGTGACGGCCGAGTATCGCACCAACGACTGGCGGGACGTTCGCGTGGCGGATCTCGATGGTGATGGTCTCCGGGAAATCCTCCGCGTGGATCCCGGCGACGCCGCGGGCCGGCCCGCCCGCTTGCTGGTCTTCGGCCTCGACGGCGAGCTTCGCTGGGCGCGGGATTTGGGCGTCGGGCCGCCCTTTGGGGACATCCCCGTGGCGGGCGACCTGGACGGCGATGGCCGGCTTGAGGTCTTCGCCAGCGCCGGCGCGGACCGAAAAATCCACGGGTTCCGTCACGACGGCGCGCTGCTGCCGGGCCGCTGGCCGGTGGCGGTGTCGAGCGGCTACCTGGGAAAAACACTCGCCGACCTGGATCGCGACGGGCAGTTGGAACTCGTCGCATACGCCCGCGACCCGGACTGGCAGAGTGCCGGTTTGTTCGTGCTCAACGCCCGCGGCGACGTGCTGCGGCAATGGCCGCTCGCGTTCTGCCAGACAGCCCTGGATGTGCCGCGTCAGTTTGCGGCGGTCGGCGATTTGGACCCGGCTCCCGGCCTGGAGATTGCGGCGGTGGCAGCCTGCAACACCCTCGGCATCTTCGGCCTTGGCAGCGACCGGCCGTTGTGGACGAACACGGTCAACGGGCTGCTGGTGTCGTCGCCCGTGGTCGGGGACCTGGACGCGGACGGGCAGGATGAGGTGGTGATCGCGGCGCATGACCCGAAGTTGCCAGGGCAGAGCGGCACCAGCGGCGGCGTGTATGCTTTCACGCGGAGCGGCAAGTTGCGCGAAGGCTGGCCGGTGCTGATCGAACAGTCGTTCGAGAGCACGCCCGCCCTTGCGGACCTCAATGGCGATGGCCGGTTGGAAATCGCCGTGGTGAACTGGAGCGAACGGCAGTTGCACCTGCTGCAACACAACGGCTTTGCGGTTGCCGGCTGGCCCGTGGTCGCTACCAGCGAGACCGGCATCAAAAGCCAGCCGGTGCTGGGCGATGTGGACGGCGACGGCTGGCCGGAAGTGGTGCTCGCATCCCCGGGACGCCTCCTGCTCGCGGTTCGCGACGGCAACCTGTGCATGGTCGGGGGCATTCGGGCGTGGCGGGCCGACGGCGCGCCGCTCGACTTGAATCCTCACCCGGAACTGCGCGCTTTGGTCATGGAATCCACCGGCGGCGCCGCGCGCTTCAAGTTGCCCCCGCCCACCCTGACCGACCTCGATGGCAACGGCCGGCTCGACCTCGTGGCGGCTTCGATTGACGACGCGGCCTATTCTCAGGACGGCACCCCCACCGCGCGCAAGGGCCGCTACACGCTGTACGCTTGGGAACTCGCGACGCCCTTCGTCGCGGCGCATCAGCCCTGGCCCATGTTCCAACGCGATCCTGCCCAGACCGGCTACGTCGCGCCGGCAGACCGCAGCAATCAGCCGCCGCAACTCGACGACCTGCCCCACCAGATCATCCCGCTGGGCGGCGCCTTCCTGCCGGTGGAATTGCTGCGGTATGTGCGCGACGACGATCACACGCCGGACCAGTTGACCTGGACCGTGGAGGGCCACGTCAACCTCGCCGTCACGCTCACGCCGTCTCGCGTGCTGGTGGTCACCCCGCCGTCGCCGCCCTGGCAGGGCGAGGAGACTCTGGTGGTGACGGTGCGCGATCCGGCGGGCGGCGGCGCCTCGGCGACGGTCAGCTTCGCGGTCAAAGCGGATTATGTTCCGCCGCAGCCCCGTGACGACGTCGTGAGCGTCGCAGAGGACGGCGCGGTGGACATCGCCGTGTTGGCAAATGACTGGCATCCGTTGGGGCTCGAACTCCGGCTGGAGCGCGTGAGCCGGCCGCTAAACGGGCGGGGCGAGGTGGTGGCCCCGGGTCTGGTGCGCTATCGCCCGGCAGCGGACTACTTCGGTCCCGACTCGTTCACTTACATGGTGGCCGACCCCCAGGGCGGATTCGCCTTTGGCGTCGCGCGGATTTCGGTGACACCGGTGGAAGACGCACCCCTGCCGGCCACTGACGAACTCATTACCAGCGAGGACGAGCCGGTGGATTTCGACCCGCTGGCCAACGACTTCGATCCCGACGGGGACCCCCTGTGGCTGGTGGACTACGGCAAACCGGAACACGGCGTCCTGACGATCCGGCCGGAGGGAGGGTTGCGGTACACGCCACCGCCCAACTGGTTTGGGCTGGTGGAGGTGGGCTACCGGGTCACCGATGGCCATGCGCCGCCGCAGCCAGGGCTCATCAAAATCATGGTGAAGCCCGTCAACGACGTGCCCGTGGCACGGCCTCTCGAGATCGTCATGAATCGCAACACCGAGCGCGACATCTTCTTCGCCGGCGAGGATGCGGACGGCGACGCCCTGCGCTACCGAATGGTCGAAAACCCGGAGTTCGGCGAGTTGTGGGTGTATCCGCAGATCGCCACCTATTTCCCCCGCAAGGGCTTCGTGGGAACCGACTCCCTCCGCTACGTGGCCCTCGATCCGTACACCGAGAGCGAACCCGCCATGGTGACGATTCGTGTGCTGGACGTGAACAATCCACCCAAGGTGGAGGACGTGTCGGTCGCCACCCGGGTGGGGCGGCCGGTGGTCATCAGCCTCGCGGCCACGGACCCCGACGGAGATAACGTCACCTTCAGCGTCTGGATTCCGCCCGCGCACGGCGTGGTGACGGGGGCGGGAACCAACTTCCTCTACACGCCGGCGGCGGGTTTCGTGGGCCGCGACGAACTGCGGATCCAGGCGGCGGACGGCCAGGGCGGCAGCGCGTTTGCCACCGTCTTCGTGAAAGTGACCGATCAAAACACCGCGCCGCAAGCCTTCGACCAGAAGCTGGCCGCCCGCGCGAACCAGCCCGCCGGCCTGGTGCTGACCGGGCGCGACGACGAGGGCGATCCCCTGACTTTCCGCGTCGTTTCCCCGCCGGAAGTCGGCCGGCTCGCAGGCACGCCGCCGACGCTGGTTTATGCTCCGCCGGAGGACTATACCGGGCCCGACCGCTTTACTTTCGCGGCCAGCGACGGCGAACTCGAAAGCGCCCCGGCGACGGTAACCATCGAGGTGGGTTGGCCCAACCAGCCGCCCCAGACCCGCGACCAGTATGTGGAGTTGCGCCCCGACGTGCGGACGTCCCTGTCGTTGGAAGTCTGGGACGAGGACGGCGACTTGCTGCGCTGCGTCATCCTGAAAGGGCCGGTGCGGGGCCGCTTGTATGGCACCGGGACCAACTTCGTGTTCGTCCCGAAGCCGGGCGCGACGGGCTACGACTCGTTCACCTACAAGGCGTGGGACGGCCGCGCATACAGCCCGGTCGCGCGGGTCATGCTCGATCTCCGGCCCGCGCCCGCGCCGACCCCGCCGCGCTTTACCGACGTGCCGCAGGTGAACGACGGGCGGGTGGCGCTCACCCTGCGGGTTCCCCCGCAGCGAACCGTGGAGATCCAGGTGTCCTCCGATCTCACCGAGTGGCGCGTGCTGGAAAGGGTCGCGACTAACTCCGATACGATCTCGGTGACCGACGCCGGCGACGGACGGCCGGGAGCGCGCTTCTCCCGCGCCGTCCTGCTCCCATAGGAAGTGCGGCGGCTCCGGCCGGGAGGGGGGGGTGACCCGGGGCCACCCCGGCCGAAACAGGCCGCCCGCGAAGCTTCGGGGTCCATGCCGCGAGCAGCCGGATTGGGCGGCGGGCATGATTGAGAAAAGCGGCCGGCTACCCGCAAGCGCGCGGGGATCACCTGGCTGGCACCCTGCGAAAGCCGGCGGTGGAATTCGCTGGCCACGCAGGGCGCGCTTCGGTATCTCATCTTCATTCACCAACAACGATGTACGCCATGAAGACAGCCCTGCTCGCGTTCACGCTGGCGGTCGTCACCGCCGGATCGCTCATTCAAGCCGAAGCGCAGTCCGCGCCACCGGCCGCCTCCGCCCCGGCTGGCGAACCGAAGACCAAGACCAAGCCCAAGTCGGAGACCGGTCAGCCGGCCGGGGTGCCGTTCAACGGCAAGATTGCCGCGGTGAACCTCTCCGCCCAAACCCTGACCCTGACGGGCAAATCGCAACGCGTGGTCAAAGTGACCCCGCAAACCAAGATCCTCCGGAACGGCCAGCCCGCGACTCTCGCCGACGCCAAGGTGGGCGAGCCCGTTGGCGGCTACGCGAAAAAGACCGAGCAGGGCATCCTCGAGGCCAGTTCCCTGCGGTTGGGGCCCAAGCCGCCGTCCGATAAGGACTCCAAGCCGGCCGCGGGTAATCGCAAGCCCAAGACCAGTCCGCCCGCCGAATGAGCGAACGAAGGGACCGCCGGTGTCGGCGCCGGCGCTCGGCGTCACCGGGAGTCTGGGCGAGGCCGGGATGCTTGAGCGGTTCAGCCGGGGCGCTGCGGGCCGGGGGACCGGGTCATTTGAACCCGAACGCCGAAGTCGGACTCACCGAAGGCAGCCAGGCTAACGAAGGGAAAAGGGCTTCCACCGGGATCGGACGGTCGGGAAAAGTGACCAGAGGAGGATCCCGTTCCCGTTGTTCCTTCGTTCCCCCCGTTTTCTTCTGTATCACGAACTTCGGCGTTCGGGTTGAATACAAGCGGTTCGGGGACACTCTGAGAGCGTGGCGGAGCGGCCCGGGAGGGCGCAACGCTTCCTGACTCTCAGCCTATGAAAACGCAAATCTGGCTCGGATCCTTGTTGGCCTTGTTGGTGGCGGCGCTGCCGTTGCGGGGACAAGCGAAAGTGGGCGCTCCCGCGCCCGCCTTCACCGGCACGGACATCAACGGCAAGGTCCACAAGCTCAGCGACTACAAGGGGCGCATCGTGGTGCTGGAGGCGTTCAACCCCGATTGCCCGTTCTCGGCGAACCACTACAAGACCGGCGCGATGCCGGCGCTCCAGCAGGCGGTAGGCAGCAAGGGAGTTGTTTGGCTTGTGGTCAACTCGACCGCCGCCAATCACCCGTCGTACCGCACGCCGGAAGCCGCCCGCAAGGAATGGCAGGCGCTGGGAATCAAGGCGACCGCGCTGATTGATGATCACCAGGGAACCATCGGCCGGCTGTACGGCATGAAGACGACGCCGCACGTTTTCGTAATTGATACCCAGGGCGTCCTCGTCTATGCGGGCGCCGTGGATGATCGCCCCGATGCCAACGCCGATCCACGAACAGCCCGGAACCACGTCCGGGCCACGGTCGAGGCCCTGCTGGCCGGGCGCCCCGTGCCGGTGGCCGAGACCAAGCCGTACGGTTGCGCCGTCAAGTACACCGAGTAGGCGGGCCCGGGGCCGGCACTTTTTGGCGTGGAACTGGCTGCCAGGCTGCCCGGTGTTGACAGTTCGTTCCATGGCAAAGGTGGTGGTCGGCTGCGGCGTTTTCCTCGCGTTCCTCGGCCTTGGCCACGCGGAGTCCGCGGACAGCGTCGAGATCAGCCTCCACGGCGTCTCGGTGCGGTTCGATCCGGCGATGGCGGAAATTCTCGGCCTCACTTACCGGGCGGAAATCGGCAGCGAGCCGGCCGCAGCTCTGAACGGCGAGTTGATGCCCCTGTTGAGCCACGAGCCGTTCACACACGGCGGATACCTCCGGTTGACCGACGCGGCGTTACCCGCCCCGACGACACTTGCCCTGGGGCTGAACATTCCGCCCTTCGAAGACCAGAACCAAAACGGGCTCCACGACTTCTTTGAAACCGGCATGGCCGTGGCGGGCCGAACCTCCGAGGGAGCGTGTCTGGATCCGATATTTGGCGAGCGGCAGTTGCGGGCATCGTGGTCGCGCGCGGCAGGGGAAGCGACGGGGTTCTGTGTGCTGCGGTTCGAGTCGTTGGGTCTCGAGTTCGAGCACCGGTTTCGCCTGCTCGAGTACCGCGGCCGGTTGACTTATACGAACACGCCGGCGCGCCACTTCGTGGGGTGGCTGGAGGCGACCAATCTGCCCGCCGGCGGGGGAACGCTGGCGGGCGCGGTGGAGGTGCTCCGGGTCGGACAGGAGGGGCTGGACCTCAAGCGCGGCAGCCTGACCAACGCGAACCGCGAGACCCTGGCTTTCCAGCTCGAACAACCTTTGCAGCGCGTCGGCGTCCACTATCTCGGATTTCTGATTTTCGACGATGGCTGGCTCGCGACGCCCGAACCGGACTACGCCGATTTCGTGCTGGTCATCGCGGACCCGCGCGACACCAACGGCAACGGCGTGCCGGACATCAGCGAACCGGTGCCGCCCGCCCCCGCGCACCTGAGCGTCAGTGTGCGCGAAGGAGCGGTGTGGTTGACCATCGAGGGCACGGTGGGGCTCGCATACTCAATCGAAACCACCAGCGTCCTCGGCACCCCCTGGGTCGAGGAGACGGTCGTCATGATGGAGGGGCCCCGGGAGACGATCCGCCTCACAACGCCGTGGTCGGGTGGCTACTGGCGGGCGGTGGTGGAGTAGCGTCGCCGCGCCTGCCCCGCGGCGCCTCACCAGGCCAGGCTCGCCACCGGCGCGCGCCGGGAGTTCTCCCGAACGTGGTGAACGCGGCCGTCGGAGAAGTGGATCACGCGATCGGCCATGTCGGCCATGACGGCGTTGTGCGTGATGATGACGGTGAGGGTCCCCAGCCGGCGATTGACCTGCTCGATGGCCTCGAGGACCACGATGCCCGTGCGCACGTCCAGCGCGCCGGTCGGTTCATCGCACAGCAGCACCTCGGGCCGCTTGGCAATGGCGCGCGCGATGGCCACGCGCTGTTGCTCCCCGCCCGAAAGCTGCGCGGGAAAATGATCCAGCCGCGCGCCCAGGTTCACCAGTTCGAGCGCCTCCTCCGGGGCCATCGGATCGCGCGCAATCTCGGTGATCAACGCCACGTTCTCCCGCGCCGTCAGGCTGGGAATGAGATTGTAGAACTGAAAGATGAACCCCACCGAGTCGCGCCGGAACCGGGTCAGCTCCGCCTCCGTGGCCCGGGCCAGGTCCAGTTCCCGGTAACGCAGTTCGCCCGCCGTCGGCGTGTCCAACCCGCCGAGATTGTTCAGCAAGGTGGTCTTGCCGCTGCCAGAGGGACCGAGCAGCACCACCAGTTCGCCGGCAAACAAGTCGAGGTCCACGCCCGACAACGCGTGAACCTCGGCGTCGCCCCGGCCATACACCTTGATCAGGCCGCGCGCGCGGAAAACCCGCTCGCCCGGCTGGCGCGCCGTGGTCGGTGACGTCGGAGGAGCCATCCCTACGGGCCAAGGCGTAACAGGCTCGCCGGCGCGGCTCAAGCGGGAGTTGCCTGCAGCGACCCGCGGACCGCCGCGTGCGGGAAGTTCGGGCCCGCGCCCGCGGGCGCCCCATCGGCCAGCAACGCGCTGATCGCCGCCGCCGCGCGCCGGCTTGCTCCGGGGCCGCCCAGGGAGGCCACCAACTCGGCCAGCTTGGCGCACACCGCGCGGCGCCGGTCGGCGTCCCCCAGCAGCGCCAGCGTCGCGGCTGCCAGATTCCCGGCCGTCGCCGCCGACTGGATAAATTCCGGAAACACCTCGGTGTCGGCCAGCAGGTTGGGCATGGCCAGATGTTTCACGGTCACCACGCGCCGGGCAATCTGGTAGGTCAGCGGCGACGTGCGGTAGAGGGCAACGGTCGGCACGCCGTAGAGCGCGCATTCCAGCGTCACGGTGCCCGTGCAAGCGAGCGCCACGGTGGTGCGCTGGAGGACTTCGCCCAAGCCGCCGACCTGCACCGACAAGTCCAGGCCGCTCGCGTTAGCGCCGACTTGCCGTGCCTCCTCCGCCAACCGCGCCTCCGCCAACACGAGCGCGAACCGCGCTGGCGCGGCCTCGCGAATCCGCCGGGCCGCCGCCAACATCACGGGCAGGTGCGAACGGACTTCGCCCGGCCGGCTTCCCGGCAGCAACGTCACCAGGGGCGTGCCCGCGTCGCCGGGCTGGGGAACGGGCATCGGCTCGGCGTGGCGGTCCAGCAGGGGATGGCCCACGAACTCGACGCGCAGCCCCGGCGCCTGCCGGGCGTACCAGGCCTTTTCAAACGGAAGGATGCACAGCAACAAATCGAAGTTTCGGGCCAGGTGGCGCGCCCGGCCGGGCCGCGACGCCCAAACCTGGGGCGAGACGTACTGCACCAGTCGCGGGCGCCAGTTGTGGAAGCGGCCGCGCTCCGCCCGCAATCGCTGCCGCAGAGCGGCGGCGAACCGCAGGTTGAAGCCGCCGAAGTCCACGCAGACCACCACGTCCGGCCGGCGCCTCGCGGCCACGGTAACCAGGCGGTTGAGCAGGCGGCGAAAATGGGCCAGTCGCTTGAGCACCTCCCACAGGCCGACGACCGCGTGGCGGGTCAGGTCCAGTTCCAACTCAACGCCGGCGGCGGCAAGGCGCGGCCCCCCGGCACCGAAGAATTGGGGGGCGAAGTCACAGCGCCGGATCGCCGGATCCTGGCGCAGCGCGGCCACCAGCTCGGCGGCGATGAGATCGCCGCTGGGCTCGCCGGCAATCAACATGAACGAGGGCTGGCTCACGGGCGGGCGTCGCCGACGGGGCGCGCCGGCGTCACGCCCGGGCCGGCCTGAATCTGGCGGGTGATTTCGAAGGCCACATCCAGTGCGCGCCGGGCGGCTTCGCCGCTGACCACGGGGGTTTGGCGTTCGCGGACGCACCGCACGAAGCTTTGGAGTTCGAGTTTGAGCGGCTCCTCTTTTGTGATGGGCACCGGCTCGCGGACAACTCGCCGCCCGGCAAACTCGCTGACCACGGTGGCCTCACGTCCCGCCAGCGCCAGCAGTTTCGCGAGGGCCGAGCTTTCCTTCTCGTCCGCGCGGGCCACGCGGTACACGAAGCCCGCCTGGGCGCGGTAGTCGAGCGACACATAGACCGGGGACGGTCCGGCGCTGAACACGCGGATCTTGCGCACGCGCTCGGCGCTGACGCGGCTGGCGGTCAGGTTGGCCACGCAACCGTTGGCGAAGCGCAGTCGCGCGTTGGCGATGTCCTCACTCACGCTGAGCACGGGGATGCCCACCGCATCCGCGCTGACCACCGGGGAATTCACGAAGGCGAGCACGATGTCCAGGTCGTGAATCATCAGGTCCAGCACCACGCCGACGTCCGTGCTGCGCGCGGGAAACGGAGACAACCGATGCGCCTCGATGAACCGCGGTTGCGGGGCGATTTGTTGCAATTGCCGGAACACGGGATTGAAGCGCTCGACATGGCCGACCTGGAGGATGCAGCCCCGGCGCCGGGCCAGTTGCACCAGTTCCGTTGCCTGCGTCGCGGTGTGCGTCATCGGCTTCTCGACCAGCAAATGGCGGCCGCGTTCGAGGAGATCCCGCGCGAGGTCGAAGTGCGTGACGGTGGGGGTGACAATGCTGAGCGCCTCGCAGCTCCGCGCCGCCTCCTCCAGCGACGTGAAGCGCGGGACGCCGTGCCGGTCCGCCACCCGGCCGGCGGTTTCCGCCGAGGCATCGTACACACCGGTGAACTCCACCTCGCCCGCGGCGGCCAGCTCGGCGTAGAGCCGGGCGTGCTCCTTGCCGAGAGCTCCGACGCCGATCACGCCCACCTTCAGTCTCGCTGACATGCGGGCGAGCGTAGCGACCGCCGGCGGGCGCGCCCAAGTCAAAACCCGCCCGCGGATTGCAGCGGGGGCCGAGGCGGTGCGCGTGCGTCACCGCGATGGGGCCGCTGCCTCGGGGGGGGCCGGCGACCTCAGTGGCGCTGGCCCTTGCGGCGGATGCCCACCTGACTGAGGTCAATCGGCGCGAAGCCCAGCTTGAGCGCCGGGGATTGGGCGTTAAGGCGGAAATTGAATCCCCGCGGGTTCGCGAACAACGGATCGGCGATGAGGGAATCGGTATCGTGTCCTCGCCGCCGCCACTCGTCGAATGTGGCACCGGCGAAGCGCATCGTTTCCGGGTGGGCCTCGGGGCGGGCGTCGAAATACACGTTGCCGTTCATTCGGAAGCGGTCGTTCTTCCAGTTGCTCCCAAGCAGTTCGCCACTCTCGAAATACACGATGTTGCGCTCGAAGGTGAACGAGACGTGGTCCTCTTCGCGGGTTCGCATGAGCTGGTGCTCGCGGTTGAGGGCGAACACGTTGTTGCGGATGACGTTGTCGCGCCCGTAGTGCTGATGAAAGCCGGCACTCTTGCACCGATAGACCACGTTGTTTTCGAGCAGGATCTCGGAGCTGCCTTCGTCGGTGTACAGGCCCCAGCCGCCGTAGGTGAAGGCGTTGACGTCATGGATGAGGTTGTTGCGGATGACGGTGCCTGTCTGAATGCCCAGCGTGTACACCGCGCCCATGTCGCTGAGCATGCCCTTGCCGATGTCGTGCAGGTGGTTGAACTCGATCACGTTGTGGTGGCAGGGCGTTTCCTGGTAACCCCAGTTCCAGCCGGCCGAGATGGCGGTATAGAACAGGTCGTGGATGTGATTGTGGGCAACACGGTTGTGGCCGCTTTGGAGAATCAGCACGCCCACGGCCGGCGGATACACCAGGCCGAGGTGGTGCAGGTGGTTGTCTGTAATGACGTGACCCTCGCAAAGATCCGCCGCCTGCGAACGGGCGTGCGTTTCGCCCACGCGGATGCCGCCGGCGCCAAGGTCGAACATTTCGTTGCCCACCACCCGGAAACGCTGGCAGCCGCGCCCGAGTTCCAGGGCGTAACCGCCCAACCGGGTAAAGGTGCAGTCCTCGATCACACAGTCCACCGCCGCCTCGGCGATCACGTCGCCGCGAATGCTGATGGCCGCCTGGGTGTCGGCGTATCCTTCGGCTGGCATCACCCAGTCGGTCTCGGTGAAGGCGAGTCCGCGCAGGACGACATGGCGCACCGGTCGGCCGGCATCGGCGTCCCCGCGCAGCACCAGCAGGGTGTCCGCAACGGGAGCCGTGACAAGGTTGGTGGCCGCCGCGAGATTCTCCCCGGGTAGCGCCCAGTAGCGGACCACCCCGGTCTGCCGGTCCAGGTACCATTCACCGCGCTGGTCGAGGGCGTCCGGCGCGTTTTCGATGTAGTACCGCGCGTTGTTTTCGCGGTTCGAGGGCCGGGGCTCGGTCGAGAGCGTGGCCACGCCGGTGTTGGTGTCCACCGCGCGGATGAACATCCGGAAATCGGCCCAGGCCAGCAGCGCGACCAGTTCGACATTGCCCGGTTGCGCCCACTCGGGCCGCAGGTCGCCCGGCTGGAACCTCAGTTGGGCGGGCTGGCCCCGGGGGTTTTCGCCCTGAATTCGGAAGTAACCGGTGTTCGGCGTGCGCGCGCGTTGCCGGCGCTGACCGTTCACAAACAACTGGCGGAATTCCCACCGGCCCTCCTTGACCTCCGGCACGGTGGTTTCCCAAAGGCCGGGGCGGCCGGTTGCCTCGCGCCACTCGGTGAGCCTCCGACCGCCACTGAGGACCGGTTTCTCGTTCGGGTAGGCCGCGATGAGGAGCGGCCGGGCGGCGTCCGGCCCGGAATCGTCCGAGGTTATCACGATTGGTTCGGGCAGCCGGTAGGTGCCGCCGCGGACCAGGATCGTGACGGAATCCACGGACGCCGGGGCGTTGGTCCGGGCCGCGTGGGCTTTGGCCAGGGCGCCCGCGAGTGTTGCCAGCGGACCGTCGCGGCCGTTGAACGAGGGCCGGACCAGTTCGCCGGACCAGGCGTCATTGCCGTTGGTGGCGACGTACAAGACCATGGGGCGTGCGGTGGCGACCCATGGCGCCAGGGCCGTGAGGGCCGTCAGGAGAAAAGGAAGGCTTCGCATGGCGACCACCTTACAACGCCGGCGCGGCCAGAGCCATTCAATGATCTTCGCCGGCCAGCCGGTCGACTCCCCCGGGACCGCGCTTGCCGCCAGCGCCGGTTTGCGGCAAATGAATGGCGTTTCGCGCCGGCTCGTCAGTGAGTCCGTCGCTGACCGACAGATGCGCAACCTATGAAACTTCTGATTTCCTCCCGCTGGCTTCGTCCTGTGCTGGTGTTCGCCGGGCTTGTCCTGCCGTTGGCGCTGACCGCGGCGCAACCGAAGAAGCTGCTCGTGGTCACCGCCACCAAGGGGTTCCGCCACAGTTCCATCCCCACCGCCGAAAAGGTGATCGCGATGCTCGGCGCGGAGTCCGGCGTCTTCTCGGTGGAATACGTTCGCGGGGGACCCGAGGGCAAAGACGATGCCGAGGTGCGGGAGAAGCTCTCGCCCGAAAACCTCGCCAAGTTCGACGGGGTGATCTTCGCCAACACCACCGGGGACCTCGCCATTCCGGACAAGGAGTACTTCCTGAACTGGATCAAGTCGGGCAAAGCCTTTGTGGGCATGCACTCGTGCAGCGACACCTACCACGGCTATCCGGCCTTCCTGCAAATGCTCGGTGGGGAATTCCTGACCCACCACGAGCAGGTCAAGGTCGAGTGTGTCAATGAAAGCCCCGCCCATCCGTCCACGGTTCATTTGGGGGAGAAGTACGCGGTCTTCGACGAGATTTACCTCTTCAAGAACTTCAAGCGCGAGGAGGTTCACGGTCTGCTGACTCTCCACACTCACCCCAACAAGGGCTACCCGGGCGATTTCCCGGTCTCCTGGTGCAAGGAGTACGGACAGGGGCGGGTCTTCTACACCTCTCTGGGGCACCGCGAGGATGTCTGGGATGCGGACTGGAAAGACGGCAACGGTCGGCGGGCGAACGATCCCGAGGTCAGCAAAGCCTTCCAGCGGCACATCTTGGGTGGCATTCAGTGGGCGTTGGGCCTTCTCCCCGGCGATGGCAAACCCCAGGGCACGGCTTACAAAGTCAGCCCGGAAGAGGCGGCGGCGGGATTCAAGCCGCTGTTCAACGGCACCGATCTCACCGGCTGGCGGTACCGCAATCCGAACGGCCCCAAGTTGTGGAGCGCCCAAAACGGGATGTTGGTCAACACCCTGCCGGGGAAAGATGACCACGGCACGGACCTTGTCACCGAGGAGAAGTTCATGAATTTCATCGTGCGCTACGAATACCTGGTGCCGAAAGGCGCGAACAGCGGCTTCTACCTGCGCGGCCGGCACGAGATTCAGATCCTTGACGACGGAGACGCCGGTCCCTCCCTCACCAGCAACGGCTCGGTTTACAACCACACCGCGCCGGCCCGGCCCGCGTCGAAAAAGGCTGGCGAGTGGCAGACCGTCGAAGCCACGCTCATTGGGAACAAGGCCACCGTGGTTCTAAACGGCGTCAAGATCATGGACAACGTCACCCTCGACCGGCCTACCGGTGGCGAATTGGACAACCGGGTGAACGAGCCCGGCCCCTTCTTGCTTCAGGGCGATCATGGAGCCGTGGCGTTTCGCAAGCTGCGCGTCAAGGTGCTACCTTGAGGCGGCTGGAACGGCGCTTGCTGACTGACGGCCGAGTGGCGGGCACTGTAGGACGCCCTGACATTGCCCGCCGGCAAGATTACGTTTGCAAATCCGCGCCTGATTCCACGAAATCTGCGCCGTCGCGAGCGCGGTCCGGGGTGCCCTGCGGGCCGGTCAGCGCGGCGGGCGACCACTGACTGTTATGAACATGGACCAATCAGAACTGAATCGGCGCGACTTCCTCGCCGGGGGCTCCTTCGCCACCCTCATGATGCTCCTGGGCGGCGTGCCGTTGCGGGCAGCGGAGGAGACGGCGTCGCCGGCTGCCGGCGGCACCAATTACAAGGGCGAAGCGACGCCGGTGAACGTGGGAATCATCGGTTGCGGACTTTGGGCACGCGAAATCATCAAGACGCTTGCGCTCATCCCCCACGGCCCGGTGGTGGCCGTGGCTGATCCCTATCCCGCGTATTTGCGGCGGGCCGGCGATCTGGCTCCGGGCGCGCAACGTTACAAGACGCACACCGAGCTGCTGGCGGATCCGAAGGTTCAGGCCGTCATCATCGCCACGCCCACCCACCAGCACCGGGACCTCGCGATCGAGGCACTGAAAGCGGGCAAACACGTCTATTGCGAGGCCCCGTTGGCCCACACGGTTGAGGATGCCCGCGCCATCTGCCGGGCAGCCAAGGATCATCCGAAACTCAACTTCCAGGCCGGGCTCCAATCCCGTGCGGACATCCAGATTGCCAATCTCCACAAGTGGCGGATTCAACCGGCCGTCTGGGGCAAGCCGTTGGCGGCGCGCCAGCAGTGGAACAAGAAGCAAAGCTGGCGGCTGGCCTCACCCAACCCGGAACGCGAGGCCGAGATCAACTGGCGCTTGAACAAGGCGGTCTCCCTGGGCCTCGTCGGCGAAATCGGGGTGCATCAACTGGACGTCGCCAACTGGTTTTTCGGCCAGAACCCCGTCGCGGTCAGCGGCGTCGGTTCGGTGCTCCACTGGAAGGACGGACGGGAGGTGCCTGACACCGTCCGGGTCATCTGCGAGTATCCCGGCGGCATCACGGCCAGTTTCGAGTCCACCATCGCCAATTCCTTCGAGGGCGAACTCGCCGTGTTCCTGGGCAGCGAAGGCGCCATCATGGTCCGCGAGCGCAAGGCCTGGCTGTTCAAGGAAGCCGACGCGCCGGTTCTGGGCTGGGAAGTCTATTCCAAGCGCGAGGAATTTTATCGGGAAAGCGGTCTGACCATGGGCGCCGGCGGCACCAAACAGGAAACGCACACCGCGGACCGCTTCGCCCCGGCCGACCCCAAGAGCCCGTTGCAGTACTCCCTCGACACGTTCCTCATCAACTCGCACAACCTTGAGGCGGGGGTGAAGGACTTCACCGAGATCTATGGCGAGGACGAGACGCAACTGCTCGAGTACCTGAAGGATCAGGAGAAGAATCGCCAGCCGGCGGCCGGTTGGAAAGCAGGCCTCGCCGCCACGGTGACCGCGATCAAGGCCAACGAAGCGATCGTGAGCGGTCGGCGGCTCGAGTTGAAACCGGCCGACTTTGAAGTGTAAGCCCAGGTCGTTGAATTCCCCGGATTCGGTCTCCATCCAATTGCCACATGACTATGAAAATGACATCGGTCCGCTGGACGCTTAACCTCGTTGCCGGTTTGGCCCTGCTCTGCTCCACCCAGGGCGCCGACACCCTCCGCTATGCCGCGCAGCCGCAAGGCTCGAAGTTGACCATGGACGGCACCTCGACCATTCACGACTGGACGGTCGAGGGCAAAATCATCGGCGGTTTCTTCGAGGCCGCCGCCGCGTGGGACACCGACAAGTCGCTCAAATCTGCCATGACGCCGCCGCCCAAGGCGGAGATCACCATCCCCATCCGCACCCTCAAGAGCGGCAAGGAGCGCATGGATGAGATCATGCAAGAGGCCATGAAGGCCAAGGAGCATCCCCTCATCAAATTCAAGCTTGCCGAGATGAAGGTGAAGGGCGAAGTGCCGGCCGCGGGAGCGCCAGTCAAATTCGACACCAAGGGCGAACTCTCGGTCTCGGGCGTCGCCAAACCGTGCGACATGGAAGTCACCATGAACCGCTTGGAAGACGGCAAGCTCAAGTTCAGCGGGACCAAGGAACTCAAGATGTCCGATTTCGGCATCGCTCCGCCCAACCCCAACATCGGCGGTGTGGGCATCAAAACCGGCGATGAAATCATCATCAAGTTCGAGTGGGTGGTCGCGCCAAAGCGGGCTTGATCGCCGATCTTCACCCGAATTCGCGAAACGCGGCCGTTCTCGGCCGCGTTTCTCATTTTTGGCCGGCCCGAATTTTGGGGTCGGCCTCGGTCTCCGCGCCAGCGGCCGCGAACGCCTCAGGTTTGGCCCGCCGCGGCACCTCCCATTGCAGTGGATTCCCGAAACCGCAGCCGGACACCGAACCGAAAACAACCGTTCAATGCCCGCACTGTCCCGGCGCGTTGCTGGCGCCCCGACCTTCAAGCAGCCGCAGCGCCTTCTCATAGCTCTTGCGCTGGAGGAAATGGCGCAACTCGGGATCGGCGTCGGCCGGTAGTTGCGCTGTCAGTTCGTCCAGCCGCGCGAACAGTGGCCGCAGGTCCGGCTTGGGATTGACCGTCGCCATCGAGCGCGCCTGGAAGTCCAGGGCGCGCAGCGTGTTGAGAATGTTCGTTTCGACGTTCCTCATGGCGGCAGCATAGCACGGGTCGGCACGCTGGCCTTGCGCCCTGGCGGCGCCAACCCGTTCAGGCGGTCAGATCTCCGGACGCTGGTCATCCGCTGGCGGCGTGGCGCGCTCGCGCTGGCGGGTCGCCACCGCGCTCAAAGCGTCCAGGAGGAGCCGACGCCGCTCGGCCCGGGCTTCGCGGCGGATCGCCACCCAGTCCACCACGGCGACGACCAGCGCCGCCGCGGCGAACGCGAAGCACATCAGCCAGTAAGCCAGAAAACCCCAGCCGCGCAACGTGTCGCGCAGCAGCGTAAATCCCCACAGAAGCTGCGCGCCGGCGAGGATCAGGAACAGCAGTCCGAACCACCGGCGCCAGGCCTTGCGCGTTGTCTCCACGGCGGAAGTGTGGCACGCGCAGCCCGCTGGCTCCAGGGTCATTTGCCTCCGCCGGCGCCGCGCTTCTGGAAAAATGCCTTGCCTCATTCGGCAGCGGGGGTTATCGCCTCCGCCCGTCGCCGTTGGCCGGGAGGGTCTGTTCCGCTGTCCCGGCGGCCAGGGCGCGCACGAGTCGGCGCGCTGCTTGCGCCGGGTGCCACACCGGAACCGCATCGAACCAGGAGTCGCCATGCTCAAGTGCCATGAATTGATTGGATTTGTCTCTCCCGCCCTGGCGCAAGGGATCCTCGAATACGCCTACCAGTCGGACAAGGAGCTCTACCGGGCCGTGCTCGCGGCCGTTGCCGCCGCCAACCGCGTCCGCCCGGTCTTCCTCGAGCGCAAACCCCGTGTCCAGCGTCACGCGGACATGCTCAACGCGCTGACCCGCCCGCGCATGGAAGAAGCCGCCGCCAACCTGCTCCGCGGCTGGCTTCTGAAAGCGGAGGCCCCTTTGATCGCCAGCTTTCTGGACGCGCTCGCAATCAAGCATGACCAGGGCGTCGTCCAGGAATTCCCGGCGGCCGTGGATGACGCCAAGCTCGATGCTGCCGTCTCTGCCCTGCTCGCCAACCACGACCGCGAGAAGGCGATCATCTACCTGAACATCCTCAAGGCCACCAACGGCGTGAACTGGCCGAAACTGGACGCCATGCTGGACTCCGACCCGCGTTTGCAACTCGGTTGAGCCGCCCGGTCAACCGCCCGGCGCACTGGCGGCCACCCGTTCAAACACTCGCAACGGAAATCGCGCGGCCTCCTCGCGGTCAGCGAACAAGGCGGGATCCAGATCGGCGAACCAACCGCTCGCCGCCAGTTGCTCCGCCACTGGCCCTTGCCGCGGCACCAACACCAGTCGCGCGCCCGTGCGGGCGTACCGTTCCGCATCAGCGTCCGGCTCGTCGCCCAACCAGGGCTGCCCGGTTAGGTAAGCCACATACAGGCCCGTCCGCCCGCCGTACAAGAATCCCGACCCCGCGATCGGCCCGGTCCGCCCCACCATCTCGAGCCGTTTCGCCAGCAAGACCGCCGCCTCCGCCGCGGGATTCGCATAGCCCACCAGCGCCGACACCAGGGCAAGCCCTGCCGGCAGACCAAACGATGCCCACGGCAGCCAGCGGAACAAGCGACGGCTCACGGCTCTCTCTCCGGTTCTCCGCGCCACCTCTTCGAGACAGCCTCCCGCGAGCACGTACAACAAGGGCCACGCGGCGTAGAGATAACGTTGGTCCATCGGTCCGAGATACACCGGGAGGTACACCGCGCCCAGCCACGCCAGGGGAATCGCCGCGGCCAACCACGAATTGCCGGGCGTGGTCCCTCCCCGCCGGACGAACCGCACCGCCCCGTAAAGACATGCGAGCGGTCCGAGCAGCAACCAGTCGAAACTCCGCAGCAGCTCCAGCACCGTGCGCGCGTGCTCGCGGCAAACCGCAAGCTGATGCCAGAACGCCGCCCCGCTTTCGAATGGAGACCAGTACCGGTATGGCATGTCTGAAGGATCCTCCCACGCCGTGATCCGTCCGGGGGCCGGATGGTGAAACGTCCGCCCGAAAGGATGTCCCCTTTCGGCTGGGTGAGGCCCTACCACCGCGTGCGCGATCCGGGCCGAGGTCGAGAACGTTGGCCGCGCGTATTTGGCCGAGATCACCACCATCCACGGCGCCGCGATCAACACCATTACGGCCAGCGTCAGGCCGGGTTGGCGCCAAGCTCGGAGCGCCGTCGGTTCCCCCGCCTCCGCCCGTCCTGCTCCCTCCGCCCGTTGGCGCCGCCGCTGCCACCACCACAAACCGATTACCGACGCCACCCCCAGCGGCAGGGCCACCGACTTCGCCAGATATGCCGCACCCAGCCAGCCGCCCGCCCCAACCGCGCGTCGCCGCTCGCTTCGCCACCGCTCATCCACCATGACGCTCAATCCCAGCAGCCAGAGACCGCCTTGCAGGAGATCGGGCGAGATGTATTCGACCGACCACGACACCGCTCCACCGGCTGCGAGGATCAGGCCAAGCCTGGCCCCGCCCGGCGTCAGCAACGGCTCGCGACGGCTCCGTTGGTCCGCGCGGACGAAGGCCCTCAACACCGCCCACACCCCGGCCAGAAACACCAGCGCCGAGCCCGCCATCGCCAGGCGCGCGGCCGGCAGCGGCGCCAGCCCGGCCTTCAGCAACGGCGCCAGGCCCCAGCTCAACAACGGCCCCCAATAGCCGGACACCGCCAAATCCGGCCGGCCGTCCGCGTAATAACCGGCGAGGCGCAGGTAAGCGATGGCGTCGGCGTTCAGCGCGGCGGCGTTGCTCCAAGCCGCGAGGGCCAGCAGCACCGTCGCGCCGGTGAACACCGGCCATACGGGAGGAAAACGAACTTCGACTTCGCGCATGGGAGGTCCGTCAGTCCGCCGCTGGCGGCCGGCGAAAAACAAACAGGTGGTTGAGGCCCAGCTCGAATCGCTGGTGCCGCTTCAGTTGCAGGCCGGCGGCGGCTCCCAGGCGGGGCGTCTCGTTCGGGTCGAAGCCGTGGTGCTCTTCCAGCGACATCCCGTCTGCGAGCCGCACCCGGCGCAACCCGCGCAGCAGCGTGTCCACGGCTGGCGATGGCACGGTCAGGAGCAACACGCCGCCCGCCCGCAAACACGCGGCGACCGCCGCCAGAAAGCCCGCTTGCTCCGCTGCCGGCACGTGCTCCAGCACGGCCAGACCCGTTACCACATCGAACGTTTCGCCCGCGGGCAGGTCGCGCGGAAACACCCCGCGGACGAGGCGAAACCCGGTTGCCCCCGGGACCGTCGCAGGCGCGAGCGGATCAATCCCCACGCCCCCGCCCAGCCGGGACCCCAGGCGGCGAAACAGCGCGCCATCATGGCATCCGATGTCCAGAAGGTACGCCCCCGGCGGAATGAATCGCGCCGCTTGCGCGATTCGCCACCTCTGGAGCAGCCGGTCCAGCGGTTTCACGGTGACGCGGCTCCCCGGCGGCGCAGGCCCAACAGGCTGAGGAAAAAACTGCCCAGCAGAATCTGGGCGCCGAGCGTCAGAGCGACAATCGAAGGAATGATCGTCCGCAGCACGTGCGACGGCTGCAGCGGACCGAAATGCGCCTCGCGCCATTGCCAGACCGCATACACGGAACCCGCCAGCCCGGCCGTGATCAGCAGCGTTCCGACCGCCAGCCCCGCCTCCAGCGAAATCCAGCGAAAAGCCCGCTCGAGTCGCAATTCCCGCGGCAACAGGCCGGCCGTCGCCGCATAGACCCGCGCCAGCACGGCGAACCACACTGCCTGCGCCCCGATCAACACCGCCAGCGCCGCATACAGCAACGTGTGGACATCCAATGTCACGGCACCGACCCGCCGGGGCCCCGGCAGCAGCCATCCGCCCACCGCGCACCCGGCCAGCATCAACGCCAGCCCCGGATAGAGGAACAGCCAGCGCGGACTGTAAAGCAGCATGAACCGCAGGTGCCGCCAGCCGTCCCGCCAGGTCCGCAGGTGCGGCGCCCGGGTGCGTCCGGCCACCGCCAGCGTGGTGGGCACCTCCACCACCCGCAGTCCGGAAAGCGCCGCCTTGAGCACCATCTCGCTGGCAAACTCCATCCCGGTCGTCTGCAAATCCATTCGGTCGAAAGCCGCCCGGGTGAACCCGCGCAAACCGCAGTGGAAATCGCCGATCGCGCTGTGGAAGAACAATCGGCCCAACGCGCTCAACACCGGGTTGCCCAGAAACCGGTGCAGCGGCGGCATCGCGCCCGGTTCGATCCCCCCGCGAAACCGGTTGCCCATCACCAGCTCCGCCCCCTCCCGCAGCGCCGCCAGGAACGCCTCGAGTCGCGAAAAATCGTAGCTGTCGTCCGCATCGCCCATGATCACAAACTGGCCGCGGGCGGCGGCGATGCCCGCGTGCAACGCGCTCCCGTAGCCCCGTTCGCGCGCAGGAATCACCCGCGCCCCGGCAGCCGATGCCAGTTCGGCCGAGCCGTCGGTGCTGCCGTTGTCGGCCACGATCACCTCGCCGACGACCCCGTGTCGCTCCAGGAAATCCCGGGCCTTGCGCACGCACGTGGCCACCGTCTCGGCTTCATTCAGGCACGGCATGACGATCGAAAGCTCGACGGCCGCGAGTGAGCCGACGGCGCGTTCGCCGCCGCTGGCGGGCGGGGAAACGGTCGGCGCGGTCTGACCGGGCGCGTTCATCGGCACGGAAAACTAGTCGGCCCCGCGTTCGTTGGCCAACGGATTGAGGCCGCGCGGCGCCGTCGGGCCACACGGCCTCGCGGGCGTGAAGTCGTGCCCGGCAGGCCAGCACGACCCGAGCAACTCATTCCGCTCCCGACCGTCCTGGCTGCGGTTCACCGCTGGACGCGTGGGGCCACTCGGCAAGTCCCGCCTGGCCGCCGGCCGCAGCGTTCGATCCTCTCGCGGACACCGGAGCAAGAAATGGCAAACAAACGGCAATTCCTGCGTTGCTGGTGGAGAGGCAACGGGGTATCCGCCTCCCATGACTGCCAACCTCTCGCCGGCCGGCGTCTTGCGGACTTTCGCCGTCCCATCCGCGATGGCTCCGGCCGCCTTTTCGGGACTCGACGACGTCTCCGAACGTCCCCGTCGGGGCGTCGGCGAACCAGTCGTGGCAGCCTCGGGGTCCGTGAGCCAATGGCCGGCCACGTGTCTGCGCCCGTAAGAAAGGAATGCACACCATGACTGACTGGAAACGCAAACTCGCCGCCTACCTCCACGACCCGCCCAGCAAGGCGCTGGACATCCGAACGCATGGCGAACGTTCCGATGCCGCCTTCCGCCAGGCCGGTTTCACCGACACGGAAGTCGGAGCATACTTCACCCACGCCGACCATACCGCCGCCGCCGCCGACCGCCTGCCGTTTCCGGGCTCGCAAGCGGCGGGCCTCCAATGCGCCTTTGACGGAATCCGCAACTCCTTTCGCCACCCACTGAATGGAACGCCGCTTCCGTTCCACAAGGAATTCGCCTCAGTCGAGACAGCCTTCGAGGGCGAGAATTCCATTCAGCCCAAACTCACTGACGACTCGCTCGCAGTCCTGCCAGACGACGCGGCGCGATGGCAGGCGCGCTTCTTTGCCCATTGGCGGCTCTGGCCCCGGCACGCCATGCAGCGAGATTACCGTCTGGCCTTGCTGCCGGCGGACACCCGCATCCCCGACCACTCCATTTGGACCCATATGCAAGTGGTGTCCGCCCTCGCAGGCTGCATCTCCGCGGAAAAAACTGGCGGCCTGGTCTGGCACCCCGCCTTCCTTAAATTGCAACTCGGCCCGGTCCAGGACTTCATCGCCGCCGCCCGCAGTATCCGCGACCTCTGGAGCGGCAGCTACCTGCTCTCCTGGCTCATGGCCGCCGGTTTGAAAAAACTTTCCGAACTCGCCGGCCCGGACGCCGTCATCTTCCCCAACCTGCGCGAGCAGCCCCTGTTTGACCTGCACTGGCGCGAAGCTCTCTGGAGCAAGGTCTCCATCAGCGGCCAAGGGTCCGTTTGGGATTCGTTGAAATGGGAACCACGCGACCTGCTCACGCCCAATCTCCCCAACGTCTTCCTCGCCGTCGTGCCCGCCACTCGGGCCACGGAGCTGGCTCAAGCCGTCTGCACAGCCATTCAGGACGAGTGGAGACGCATTGCTAAGGCCGTGTGGGAAGCCTGTGAGCAGGCCGGATTGACGACTGACGAAGGCGCATTCACGACGGCCCAACGCAAGGCCCGCTTTGACGCACAAGTGGAGCGCTTCCTTTCCCTCTCCTGGCAGGCCACGCGCTGGCCCGATTCCCTTGAAGCAGCCCTGAAACTCGCCGACGGCTTCGCCCAGGACATGCCCATCCAACAGGCCCGCGCTCGCGTTCAGGCCATCGTGGACATGGCCGAGAAGCAAATGCCGCAAGAGCATCGCGACCCGCGCTTCTACACCGACGACACCAAAACCACGCTCAACAACCTCGGTCTCGGCTGGTCGGTGATTCTGGCGCTGAACAGTTGGCAGCTCGACGCGGTGCGTCAGACCCGCGCTTTCCCCGCTGCGAACATCGGCGGCTGGCAGGTCGGCACCTTCAGCAACAAAGACGCCCTCACCGGGCGTGAAGAAGCCGTGGCCGGCGGTCGCACCTGGGCCGAGCGCGCCCAACAGGCCGGCGCCCCGTGGGCCACCCTGTTCAAACACAACGACTGGCTGGGCGCCGCCACCCTCATCAAACGCACCTGGCATCGCGCCTATCTCGCCGCCGAACCGTGGAATCTCAAAACCGACGCCTGCCACTTCCCCATGCCCAACACCCGTGGCGTGGCCGGCCACGAACCTGAGTTGGACTGCGGCGACGATGAGACCGCTGAGGACGCGCCGCCTTCCGAAAAATACTTCGCCGTCCTCGCTTTCGACGGTGACGAAATCGGCAAGTGGATCAGCGGCGAGAAAACGCCGAAATTCGCCTCACAACTTGCCGATTACACCGACGGGTCGGGAGTGCAACGGTATGGCTCAAAGCCCTACTTCGAGAGAAAGGAGTTCGAGGATTTCCTCGCCCAGCAACGCCCCCTTTCGCCCAGCTACCACCTCCAGTTCAGCGAGGCGTTGTCCAACTTCGCCCTCGTCTGCGCCCGCCCCATCGTCGAGGCGTTCGATGGCCGCCTGATCTACGCTGGCGGTGACGACGTGGTAGCCCTGCTCCCGGCGGACACCGCCCTAGCCGGAGCCCAAGCTCTGCGCATGGCGTTCCAGGGGTGCGATCTAAGTCTTCCCGGTGGAGAAACATCATTCACCAGCCCCGCACCAGGTTTCCTCCTCTCGGAAGAGTTCAAAGACCAGCAGGGCAAACCCATCCCGATCCTGGTCCCCGGCCCCGCCGCCGACTGCTCCGTCGGCATCGCCATCGCCCACTTCAAAGCACCGTTGCAAGATGTCGTCCGCGCCGCCCAGGCCGCCGAAAAACGCGCCAAAAAACAACTCGGCCGCAGTGCCGTCGCCGTCACCCTCTACAAACGTTCCGGCGAAACGATCGAATGGGGCTGCCAGTGGAAAAGCGGCGGACTGGAAATCTACCGGCGGATGGCTGACGCCCTCGAGACAGGCGAAGTCAGCAACCGTTTCCCGCACCGCATCGCGGGCTTGCTGGAAGCTTACGTCACCGAGACCTCCGCTCTCTCGGCAAAGACTATGAAAAGCCTCCCCGACTTCGACGTGGCCTTGGTCATTGAGCAGGAGCTACATCACGTCATTGACCGTCAAGGCGCATCCCAAGAGGCCAAGTCAGCCTTGCGGCACGAGTGGCTTGAATCGCTGGGGGCCCCCGAGCAGCTAAGCCGACTTCGCCGTTTCCTCCGCTGGACTACCGAGGAAGAATGCCGCGCCGCGGCCGGCAAGCTGGCCGAAAAACTTACCGCCTTGGCCGGCGGCAAAGCCGATTCCCCCCACGTGAAGAAGCTCCGCGACTTGGCCGAAAAGCCTGTTTGCGATAACTCCACGCACCAGAAGGAGTTCAGAGCCATCATTCAGCAACTTACAGCCACCGGAGATGGGAGTGCGCCGGAGGCAAAAGCAGCGGCCAAGGCCCTTGAAGCCCTCGAGAAGCGCCTGCCGGAAGCTCAACTTCAAGCCCTCATCGGCCTCTGCCAGACCGTCGCCTTTGCCCATCGCACTGCTGCCGAAACCACCCACCCCGAGCCGAAAGGCACCTGAACCATGAACACCATCCTCC
>CAYNCT010000044.1:0-24992 GCA_964396005.1 uncultured Verrucomicrobiota bacterium
CTCGCACACCCGCTACACCCACTACAACCTCGGCGAACTGCTCCAACGACAACCCCCGGCGGCCGTTTCCGCCGTGAGCACGCCGACCAACCCGGTCCGTTAGCCGCGAACGCGCGGGGAAACTCCAGCGGTCCCCGGACGGGCCGGGCGGCGCCCACCAGCGGAAGTTTTCCCATCTGTAACTTGCCGCCGGTTCCGCGCCGGCGACTATTCCGGCGCGGATGACCTCCGATTGACCATGCCCATCATTTTCGACACCTCCCTTGGCCGCCGGGATTTCCTGAAGCTCTCGTCGCTCGCCGGGGCGGCGCTCGTCTTAGGCGCCGGCCGGACCACCCCCTCCGCGCGAGCTGCCGAGAGCCCGGAATTTCATCTGGCGCTGCTGTCCGACACGCATGTTCCCGGCGACCGCCTCAACGGTTACCGCGGCTTCAACCCGTGGGAAAACCTCCGCACGGTGGTCCCCCAGGTGGTCGCGGCGCAACCGGAGGGGGTGATCGTTTGCGGCGACGCCGCGCGACTGGATGGGCAGATCAAGGACTACGAGGAATTGCGCTCGCTGCTGACGCCCGTGGCCGCCGTCGCGCCCGTGTACATCGGTTTGGGCAATCACGACCACCGCGCCAACTTCCGCCAGGTCTTCACCTCCCACCCGGGGGCGCTGGCCGACGCCGGCGGCAAGCATGTCACCGTGATCGAACATTCGGCCGTCCGGGTGATCCTGCTCGATTCGCTGCTGTACGTGAACCAGACCGCCGGGCTGCTCGGACGCGCCCAGCGCCAGTGGCTGACCGCCGAGCTGCCCAAGCTGGCGGACCGGCCGGCGGTGATCTTCGTGCATCACACGCTCGGCGAAAATGACGGCGAGTTGCTGGACGCGGACCGGCTCTTCGCGATCGTGGCGCCGCACGCGCACGTGAAGGCGGTGTTCTTCGGCCACTCGCACGTGTGGGCAACCTTCCGGCGCGACCGGCTGCACCTGATCAACCTCCCGGCCGTCGGCTACAACTTCAATGACCAGCAACCGGTCGGTTGGGTGGACGCCCGCTTCCGGCCGGACGGGGTGGCGCTCACGCTCCGCGCCTTTGCCGGCAACCGGAACGACGACGGCCAGACCGCCTTCTTCGCGTGGGCGTAAGCCCGGCGTGCCGCGTTGACGGCGCGGCCCCGCGGGCGAATCTTCCGCCCGTGGATGCCCGCCCGGAAGCCTCGCCGCCCGCTGAACTCGCCCGCCTGCTGGCGCGCCTGCGCGCGGCCTTCGCCAGCGAGCCTTTTCCCGACCTGCGCGCCCGCCGCGATCGCCTGGCCCGCTTGCTGGCGCTCGCTCGCGAGCACGAGTCCGATTTGGTCGCCGCGATCTCGCGCGACTTCGGCCACCGCTGCGCGCAGGAAACGCGGCTGGCCGAGTGGTTCGTGGTCATCAACGCCGCCCGCATGGCGCTGCGTCGCCTGCCGCGCTGGATGCGGCCCCGGCGCGTCGCCACCCCGGTGAATCTCCTCCCCGGCCGCAGCGAACTGCTCCCGCAACCGCTGGGCGTGGTGGGCATCATCAGCCCGTGGAACTATCCCTTCCAACTGGCCATGCTGCCGGCGATCGGCGCGCTGGCGGCCGGCAATCGCGTCGCCCTCAAGCCCTCGGAGCTGACCCCGACCTTCTCCGCGCTGCTCCGCGAACTGATCGCCCGCCGCTTCGCCAAGGACGAGTTCGCCGTGGTGCTGGGGGACGCCGCGGTGGGCCGGGCCTTTGCGGAGCTGCCCTGGGATCACTTGTTCTTCACCGGTTCCACCACCGTCGGGCGACAAGTGGCGCTGGCGGCCGCCGCCCATTTGACTCCGGTAACCCTCGAACTCGGCGGCAAATCGCCCGCCCTGTTCGCGCCGGACGCGGACCTCGCGCTGACCCTCCCGCGCCTGGCGGCCGGCAAGCTCCTGAATAGCGGCCAGACGTGCGTGGCGCCGGATTACGCGCTGGTGCCGGCGCATCAGCGCGACGCCTGGGTGGCCGGCTTCCAATCCGCGGTGGCCACCCTGTACCCCACCATCGCGGGCAATCCCGACTACACCGCGATCATCAACGCCCGCCATTTTGAACGCCTCGCCGGCCTGGTCGCGGACGCCCGCGCGCGCGGCGCGACAGTCCTGAATCTCCAACCGCCCGGCGAGGCCCCCGACCCGGCCAAGCGCCGCTTCCCGCCCACGCTGGTGCTCGATGTCACGGACGACATGGCCGTGATGCGTGAGGAAATCTTCGGGCCGGTGCTGCCGGTCGAGACGTATGAGTCTCTGGACGACGCGATCCGCCGCGTCAACGCCCGCCCGCGGCCGCTGGCGTTGTACTATTTCGGCGGGAGCGCGGCCGGGCGGGACCGGGTGCTGCGCGAGACCGTTGCCGGTGGCGTGACCGTGAACGACACGTTATGGCACGTGGTAAACGAGGCGCTGCCCTTCGGCGGCGTCGGGCCCTCCGGCCTGGGCTCATATCACGGCGAACATTCCTTCCGGCGCTTCAGCCACCTCAAGCCCGTGTTCCACCAACCGCGCTGGACCACGGGCCAATTCCTCTGGCCACCGTACGGCGCGCGATTCGAGCGGATCTTCGGCTGGATCACTCGGCTCAGCCGCTAATCTGGATCGTTCACTCCCTACAAGCCGGCGCGCCGGCATCTTGCTGGCTCAGGTTGCCGGCTTTCGACCGTCGCTCGCGCCAAGCCGACCAGATGTCGGCGCTCCCGTCCGTCGGCGTTGCGTGCGCGGCGTGAAATTTCCGGGCTAGAACCCGGCCACGTTCCAGCCCGCGCGGTAGGTCCGCCTCACCAGCTTCGAGGCCTCGGCGTGCTGGGGGAACTTCAACGCCCGGCTGTCCCACACGAGCTGCGTGTCGGGAACGCGCACGGCGATCGTGCCTGCCAGGATCGCCTCGGTCATCGGCCCCGTTTGCGCGAACGACGACTCGGTCTTCGGCCCGCCGAGGCAGGCGTCGGCGAAATGGTGGTAGTGATTCCGATTCTCGAACTTCGGGCGCTCGATGCCCCGAAACTTTTCCTCGGGCAACAGGAGGGGCGTGCTGCCCAGGGGATTGAGCAGGGCGCCTTCCTCGCCAATGACCATCGCGGACTCCGTGGGATAGTCTTCCACCGAGTAGCGGGCGCGGACCTCTTCCGGCGCCCAGAACGCGCCGTCGAACCACTCAACCGGCAGGTCGGCGCCGGCGGTCAATTCGTTCCCCGGGAAGATCCAGGTGATGTGATTCGCCTGCGGCCACGTGTCAGCCCGCCGCTCGGGCGCGGCCTGCCACGCGGGGTCCACGCGGCCAATCACTGATTTCGGCGCGCCGAGCCGGAGGCCCTTCCAAACGGCGTCGAAGACGTGGCATCCGATGTCGCCCGACCAGCCCGTGCCAAAGTCCAGCCACGCCCGCCACTTGACCGGATGATAGATCTCCGGGGCATAACCGCGGGCCGGCGCCGTGCCGAGCCACCGGTCCCAGTCGAGCCATTCGGGGGGCGGCTGCGACTGCGCCGGCCGCGGCCCCTTGAGCCGGTAGGTTTCCACGGCCCCGGGCCGATTGGCGCTGAGGTAGAGGTGCTTCACCTTTCGGATCACCCCCGCACGCAGCCAGTGAACAACCGTGCGATCCCCGACGCCGGAGGCGAGCTGCGTTCCGAGTTGCGTCACGACCCGCTTTTCTTCTGCCGCCGCGGTCAACGCCCGCACCTCCGCGATGTCATGGCACAAGGGCTTCTGGCAATACACGTGTTTGCCCCGTTGGATGGCCGACCAGGCGATGGCGAAGTGCATGTGGTCCGGCACGGTCACGTTCACCGAGTCAATCCGATCGCCTTCCCGCTCGAGCAACTCCCGCCAGTCGCGATACGTGCGCGCTCCGGGGACCGCCTCGGCGGCCTTTTGCAAGGCGTTGGCGTCCACATCACACAGGGCCACCACCTGCGTGCGCGCGTGCTGCTGGAAGTTTTGCAGATCCACCCAGCCCATGCCCCCGACTCCGATGCAGGCATGGTTCAATTTGCCGTTGGGCGAGATCGCCGCCCGGCCCGCCTGATGGAGGAACGGCGCGCTGCCAGCGGTGAGCCCCAACCAGCGCAGAAACTGCCGGCGCGGCTGACGGCTGACGAACGACGGATCAACGGCGCCCCGAGGCGGGCGAACGAGCGGCTGGGAAGTCTTGGACATGGGCCCTCTCGTAACAGAGGCAGGGCAGGTGACAAGGACAAAGCAGCGGGCCGCGACTGGACCGAGACCGTGACGCGGCCTCCCGCTCCCCGCGCCAGGACGGCGTTCGCCGGCCGAACCACCGATGAGCCGACGTTGAGGCCGCCGATCGGCTGAAGCCTGAGCCGCAACCATGCGGAAGGTTTTTGGTGGCACGGCCAACCTGGCCGTTCTGGACGGCAACTTGCCACCCGGCCGTGCTGACATGCCTCAGGCGGCTGTTCCCCCCCGTGCCGCGGCGGGCGCTGGCGAGCCGCCAGCATGGGCCGATGACGGCCGGGCGTTTCGGCTCACAGCCCCATGCGGGCCAGTTCCTGATCGAGAGCCACCTGGAACTCCCGCATGTCGGCCGCAGACGGGCGATAGCCCTTCTGCTCGGGCGCGAGGGCCAGCCGACCCATTTGATCCACGTACCACACGCCCTTCTGCCCGTCGCCAAAGGTCACCTTGCCGCTCACCATCGCCCCTGGTCGGGTGATCTGGTCCACGGACACTGAAACCGTGCCCGGGGCGGATCCCGCGGGTGGCGCCGGGGGCGGCTTCGCCGCGGGGCTGCCGGTCGCCGTCGGCTGGGGGCTGCCTTTGGCTGTCCCCAAGACACCCAGATCGGCCGGCTTCGGCGGCTCCTGATCCTTGGGCATCAACTGCAGGTCGCCGAGCAACAGCTTGACCTCCATGTAAGTCAGCCGAAGGCCGAACTCGGCCTCCAGCCGTTTCTGAATCTCGGACAACTTCTGGCCCTCGGCCAGCCAGGCGGCAACCTGACTGCGCTGGGCTTCAGTGAGCGTGCTCGTCATGTCGGCGTATTCGGCGAAATCCGGCCGCCGGGTTCAACTGATTTCTTGCCCGCCGCCTTGGGCCAGGATGCCGGCATTCGCCTCCTCATCCGCTCGCGGGGTGCGCCCGGCGAGATCCAACGGCGTGACCCGCGCTTCCGGACGGACGCCGCTCGTTCACCGCGACCACCTGCCGCGCGCCGTTGAACCTCAACCCGAAACGATGCAGCAGGTTTTGGGTGGCACGGCCAACGTGGCCGTTACGAGTGGCAACTGACCGCCCAGCCGTTCGCCCAGAAGTCGCCCGCCTTCAGCGGCCGCCTCGTGCGTTCGACGGTTGGGCGGGTCGCCCGGCCGAACGGGCCAGCGGCCCGTTCCTCCCTGCTTTCACTTGAATCGTTGCGGTCAATACACCCACGGCACAAATCGCCGCACCCGACGGGCGTACTCGGCGTAATCGGGGAAACACTGGCGCAACCACGCCTCTTCGCGGCGCGCCTTGCGGTCGAGCAACACCGCTTGCACCACGGCCACGACCAGCGTCGGCACGCTGCTCCACCACGCCGCCCAGGCCAGCGAAAGCAGCGTCACACTCGTGTACAAGGGATGCCGCACCAGGCGATACACCCCGTGCCGGATCAGTTGGGAGCCTTCGTTTGGCTTCGGGAAAATCGTCCGGTTGCGGCCCAATACCCATGCGCCCGAGATGCCGAAAGCCGCGCCGGCGAAGAGCAGCGCCAGGCCCGTCAGCCGCCAGGCCGCGCCGGCATGTCCAGCCGTCAGCGGCCCCAGTGCCAGCACCGCCAGCATGGTGCCGGATTGCGCCAACACCCAGGCGCCTCCGCGGGCAAAGAAGCCCCGCCTCGGTGAGCCGCCGGTAGCGGTCGCGCGCGGGTCGCAGCCTTTCAGCGGATCAGCGGACATACGAAATCGTTGCGGCTTTCGGCGCGGCAGTCGGCAGCCCGCAAGCCCTCAGTAAGCGGCCGTTGCCTCTCGAATGGCAGCAGCTTGCCTCCGGCATTGACCTCAAAACCCCGCCTGGCGGATGGCCGCCGCGAGAGGCTCCAGCAGCGTTCGGGGGAAGACGCCCAACGCGAGGACACCAGCCGCCACCAACCCAATCAGCGCGAATTCGAACACCTCCGGCCGCGGCTCCGCGACCGCCTCCCGGGGCGGCGCCACGTAGGCCCGCTTCAGGATCTGGAGGTAGTAGTAGAGCGACACCACGCTGAACGCGATGGCCACCAGCACCAGCCAGAACAGGCCCCGCGATTCTCCGCCCGCCGCCGTGGCGGCAAGGAAGACGAGGAATTTGCCGAGAAAGCCGGCGAGCGGCGGAATGCCCGCCAGGGACAGCAGGAAAATCAGCAAACACAACGCCAGCCCGGGCGAACGCCGGGCGAGGCCATCGAAGCTGCCGACCGCGTCCGTCCCGGTGGAGCGTTCCACGATGGCCACGATGCCAAACGCCCCCACCGCGGTCAGTGCGTAGGTCAGCGCATAATACAGCAGCGCGGCGAGCGCCTCGGGCCGGCCTGCGGGCGTGCCCAGCGCCATCACCCCGAGGAGCAAATACCCTGCGTGCGCCACCGCCGAATACGCCAGCAGGCGCTTCACCCCGCGCTGGGCGATGGCGGCCAGGTTGCCCAGCAGCAGCGAACTCAGCGCGACCACGGCCAGCACCGGCAGCCAACCGGTCGTGAAGCCCCGCCAGTCCGCACCGCCCGCCAGCGGCCCCAGCCCCTGCGCCAGCACCAGGCCGAAGGCGGTGAAGCTCGCCACCTTCGAGCCCGACGCGATGAACGCGGTCACCGGCGTCGGCGCCCCTTCGTAAGCGTCCGGCGCCCAGAGATGAAACGGCACCGCAGCCACTTTGAAGCCAAAGCCCATCACCACCATCACCAACGCCACGAGAGTCAGCGCGTCCGGGGGCCGCACGGCCACGGCGGCGGCGATCACCGGCAACCGCGTGCTGCCCGCCACGCCGTACAGCAGGCTAAACCCAAACAGCAAAAACGCCGCCGCCACGCTGCCGAAAAAGAAGTACTTGAGCGCCGCCTCGGCGGAAGCGGAATCGCGCTTGTTGAGTCCGGTGAGCACGTACAGCGGCAGGCTGGTCAGTTCGAGCCCGAGGAACAGCAGCAGCAGATCCCGGGTGCTCACGAGCACCATCATGCCAAGGGTCGCCAACAGCAGCAGACTGAAGTACTCGCCCACGTGCCCGGTGAACCGCGGGTTCAGCGACAGTCCCGCCACCAGCAGCGTGAGCACGACCAACGCCCCCTTCACCAGTTGGGTCAGCGCGTTGGTGGCAAAGACGCCGTCCGCCACCGTCCCGTGGCCCTGGGCCAATCCCAGCCACAGCAACGCAATGACGCCGCCCACTGCCGAAATGCCCGCCCCGAGGATGGCGCGATGGCGCAAGGACTCGCCGCGCATCACTCCCAGATCGGCGAACAACACCAGCAGCGCCGCCACGGCCAACGCCGTTTCCGGCGCGGCCAGTTTCAGGACCTCGAGGTAACTGAACGGACTCACGGCGCCGCTCCTTTCCGGATGCCGTCCAGCAACGCCACCACCGCCGGCGTCATCAGGTCCAGCAGCAGCCGGGGATAAAGTCCGATCGCCAGCGAGGTGCCGATCAGCAGCACCGCGCCAAGCCGCTCGGGCAGCGAAATGGGTTCAAGCGCGGGCGAAGCCGCCGGCGCCGGACCGTCCACCGGCGGATCGGCGAAGAAGGCCCGCTGCATCGCGCGCAGGGTGAAGGCCACCCCCACGAGGATGCCCGCGCCCGCCAGCACCGCGAGCGTCGGAAAGGCCCGCCACGCTCCCACCAGCACGGACAGTTCGGCCACGAACCCGCTGAACCCCGGCAGCCCCATTGAGGCAAAACCCGCCAGCACGAACGTGCCCGCGGCGAACGGCAGGGCCCGCTGGAGCGCCAGTTTCTCGAGGTCGCCCAGCGCCCGGGTGTGCGCCCGGTCATAGACCATTCGCCCCACGACGGCGAACAACAACCCGGCGAGAATGCCGTGCGAAAACATCTGCAGCACCGCGCCGCTGACCCCGATCTCGTGGAGCGTCAAAAGCCCCAACAGCACGAATCCCATGTGGCTGACGCTCGAGTAACCGATCACGAACTTGAAGTCCTGCTGAACCAGCGCGACCAACGCCCCGTACACGATGCCCACCCCGGCCAGCGCGGCCAGCGGCATCTGCCACGCCAGCAGTCCCGCCGGGAACAGCGGCATCGCCACGCGCAAGGCACCGTAAGCGCCGAGCTTCATCACCACGCCGGCGAGCAGCATCGAAGCCGCGGTCGGCGCCGCCACGTGACCGGTCGGCGCCCACGTGTGGAACGGCCACAAACCCGCCAGCACCGCAAAGCCCACGAAGACCAGCGGGAAGGCCCATTTCTGAAAACCCGGATCGAAACGCACCCGCGCCAGCGCCGTGAGATCGAAGGAGGTGTGCCCGGTCTGCGGCGCGGCCACCACGGCGGCAGCGATCAGGCCCGCGAGCACCAGCGCGCTGCCCACCAGCGAATAGAGCACCAGTTTCATCGCGCCGTACTCGCGCCGGGTCGAACCCCAGATCGCGATCAGGAAATACTTCGGGATGATCGCGATCTCATAAAACACAAACAGCAGCAGCAGGTCGAAGCTCAGAAACACTCCGTACACCCCGCCGATGAGCGCCAGGTAGAACGCAAAAAACTCGCGCGGCCGATGCGCCACGTTCCACGCGAAGAGCACGCCGGCCACGGCCGCAATCCCGGTCAATACCACCAACGTCAGGTTGATGCCGTCCACGGCCAGGAAGTACTCGCTCCCCAGCGCGGGAATCCACGGCCGGCGGGCCACGGTCGCCAATCCCGCCGCCGGATCGAAAGCCAGGGCTCCGGCCAAACCCACGCCCAGGCCGGCCAGCGCGGTGACCAGCGCCAGCCAGCGCGCCGTGGCCGCACCGGCCCGCGGCCACAGCATCAGGGCGGCAACGCCGGCGAAACTCAGATAAATCGTCCAAGCGAGCATGGTCACGGGGCCGGGCGGACGGCGATGGCCGTCATCGTCGCGTTGAACACACCCACCAAAAGTTGCGGGTACACTCCCAACACCAACATCAGCGCCATGGCTGGCGCCATGACCCAGCGCTCGGCGGCCGTCAGGTCCGGGAACGCCGCCCATCGCGGATTCAGCGGCCCGTGAAACACGCGTTGCATCAGCGTCAGCAGGACCACTGCGGTGATCAGCAGGCCCGGCGCCGACAACGCCGTGGCCCACGGCGCCAGTGGAAACGCGCCCTTGAAGATGAGAAACTCGCCCACGAAACCGTTGAGCCCCGGCAGCCCCAACGAGGAAAAAACGGCGACCCCCATCAAGCCGCAGAAGACCGGCGCCACCTGCCGCAGCCCGCCGAAATCGTCCAACCCGCGCCGGCCCTCGGCGCGCCGTTCCAGCAAGGCGATAAACCCAAACAACGTCGCCGCCGTCAGACCGTGATTGAACATCTGGAGCACGACCCCATTCAGGGCGGCCACCGGCTCGGCAGCCAGCCGGGGGTTGTCACCCGTGAACCGCAGCGCCGCGAAGATGCCCAGCAGACAGTACCCAAGGTGGTTGATCGAAGAGTACGCGAGCAGCCGCTTCGGGTCCCGCTGCGCGAACGCCGCCGCGGCCGAACACACGATGGTCAGCACCGCCAGGCCCAGCAGCGGCGTCAGCCACGCGCGCACTTGCTCTGGAAAAACCGGCACCACGATGCGCAGGAAGCCGTACACCCCCATCTTCGACATCAACCCGGTCAGCAGCATCGTCACCGGGGACGGCGCCTCCGCATACGCGGCCGGCAGCCAGGTGTGGAAAGGGATCACCGGCACCTTCACAGCGAGGCCGAGAAAAACCCCGCCAAAGATCAGCCGCGCGAGGGCTTCGCCCGACAGCCCGGCCCACGCGAGCTCGCCCGCGAGGGCCGAGGCGAGCCCCCCGTTGGACGCCAGCGCGGCGAGCGCGGGAAAGTCGAAGCGGCCGGTGGCCAGCAACAACGCCAGAAACGCGAGCAGCATCGCCACGCTGCCGACCATCGTGTAAACGAAGAACTGCGTTGCCGCCAGGCCGCGCTCCGGCCCGCCCCACAGCCGCACCAGAAAGAACGCCGGCACCAGACTGAGTTCCCAGAACAGAAACCAGTGGAAGAAGTTTTGCGCCGTGAATGTGCCGATCAGCCCCGCCTGAATCCAGAGCACCAGCGCGTGGTACAGCGGCGCGCGTTGGACGATGCACCCCGAGAGCAGCAGGGCCAGCGGCGTGACCAGTGCCGTCAGCAGCAGCATCGTCACCCCCAGTCCATCCACCCCGAGGAAGTACTCGACTGCGAGGGTCGGAATCCAGGCCCGACGTTCGATGAACTGGAGGTCGCTCCGGGCCGGATCGAACCGCGTCAGCAGGGCCAGGGTCAGCGCCAGGACGATGCCGCTGACCAGCAAGGCGAGCCGCCGCGCCCGTTCGCCGCGAGCGGACGACACGCTCAACACCAACCCGCCGCCGACCAGCGGGGTGAGGGTGAGCAGGGTGAGGAGGCCGAACCCCGAACTCATCCTTTCACCCCCCAGGTCAGCAGCAGGAGGAACAGGGCCAGCGCGAGGGCCAGCGCCCGCAGATAGTTATGCACCCGGCCGTCCTGCAACGTGGCGCTCAACCCGGCGGCCCGGCGCAGGCGCTCGCACGCCAGATCGAAACCAAGGTTGATGCCGAACTCATCCAGCACCTTGCCGATCCAGGACAGGCCGAGCACGACGCCCTGCAAGGCCAGCACGACCCCGCCCCAGAGCCAGCGATCGAGGCGGTCGCACGCACGCGCCCAGCCGTGGTGCCAGCGAATCACAGTGGCCGCGTAGAGTTCGTCCACGAAATACTTGCCCGCCAGCACGCGATGGACCGCCGGCCACCGCACCGCCAGCGGATCGGGCTCCGCAGGCGTCTGTAAAGGCCGGCGGCCATACACCCACCACCCCAACGCCAGGCCCCCCAGCGCCAGGCAGGACGATCCCAGCAACAACGACAGGTGATCCCACGCCAGCACGGCGCCCGGATGGAACGCAAGCTCCTCACCGGTGAGGAATGATTGGAACCACGGCCACGCCGGCGTGCCCACGAAGCCCAGCAGCACCGCGCCCGCCGCAAGCACCACCAACGGCACCGTCATCACGCGCGGACTCTCGTGCGGGGACCCGCCGGCCCCGGCCACGGAACCGTGGCCACCGCGCGGCTCGCCCAGGAACACGAGGCACACCTGGCGCGTCATGTAGAACGCGGTCAGCAGCGCCCCGAGCAGTCCGAGGTAGAGCGGCCCTTTCGACACCGGCCAGCCGTGCGCGGCGTGGAGAATCTCGTCCTTGCTCCAGAACCCGGAGAACAGCAGCGGAAAGCCCGCCAGCGCCAACATGCCGACCGCGTAGGTGGCGAAGGTCACCGGCAGAAAACGACGCAAGCCGCCCATCCGCCGGATGTCCTGCTCTTCGTGACACGCGTGGATCACCGAACCCGCGCCGAGAAACAGCAGCGCCTTGAAAAACGCGTGCGTGATCAGGTGAAACATCCCCACCGCCACACCGCCCACGCCGATCCCCAGCATCATGAAGCCCAGTTGCGACACCGTGGAGTAGGCGAGGATCCGCTTGAGATCGTTCTGGGCCACGGCGATGGACGCGGCGAACACGGCGGTGATCGCTCCCAGCCACGTCACCACCTGCAGCGCGGTGGTCGCCGCCGGGGAGCCCTCCGGATGGGCCGCGAGCAGCGGGTACATCCGCGCCAGCAAGAACACGCCCGCCGCCACCATCGTCGCGGCGTGGATGAGCGCGCTCACCGGCGTCGGCCCCTCCATCGCGTCCGGCAACCACACATGCAGCGGCACCTGGCCGGATTTCCCCGCCGCGCCGCAGACGACCAGCAGCGAGATCGCCGTCGCGACGCCCAGGCCGGCGACCGCGGCACCGGTCGCCAGTCGCGCCAGCGCCGAGTGCTCCAGACAGCCCCGGCCGTCATCGTAAAACAGCAGCGTGCCCGTCTCGTGGTACAGCCACACCATCCCGAGGAGCAGCCCGAGATCGCCGATGCGCGTGGTGATGAACGCCTTTTTCGCGGCGGCCGCGGCCGCGGGCTTGCGATACCAGAAGCCGATCAAGAGATACGAGGCGAGGCCGACCAGTTCCCAGCAGATGAACAGCAGCAACAGGCTGTTCGCCACCACCAGCCCGAGCATCGCGGCGGCAAACAACGCCAGGAAACAGAAGAAGCGGGTGAAGTTTTCGTCGCGGGCCAGGTAGCCGGTGCTGTAGATAAAAATCCACAGCCCCACGAAGCTGACCATGACCAACATCACGGCGGTCAGCGGATCCAGCACCCAGCCGAGCCGGAGCGTTTCCCGCCCGAGGGCCAGCCAGGCGATGTTGTGCGAGTCGTGCGCCACCGCTCCATGCGACCCCGTGCCCAGCGTGGCGAAAAAAGCCAGCACCGACAGCACCAGCGCGCCCGCCAGCGCCCCGATCGCCAGCCCGACCGCCCAGCGGCGTTGCGTCCGCGGCAACACGGCGCCGATGCCCGCCGCCACCAACGGCAGCGCCGGAATCACCCAGAGATAAGCGACCATTGAGCTCACTTCACCCCTTCAATCCCGCGACCTCGTCGAGGTTGGTGGTCCGCACCCGGCGGTAAATGGCGATCACCAGCGCCAGCCCCACCGCCGCTTCGGCCGCGGCCACGGCGATGCCGAACAGCGCGAACGCCACGCCGGTCAGCGCTTCCGGGTCCGGCCCGAAGCGCCAGAAAGCGATGAAGTTCAGGTTCGCCGCGTTGAGCATGAACTCGATGCCCAGCAGCGCCACGATCGCGTTGCGCCGCGTCAACACGCCCGTCAGGCCGATGCCGAAGAGCAGAGCCGACACCACCAGGCAACTGTGCAGCGTGCTCATGGGCGTTGCGCCTCCCCGGGCTCGCGCAGGGCCAGCAGCACCGCGCCGATCAACGCCGCGGTTAGCAACAACCCCAGCACCTCGAGCGGCAGCACGTCGGTGGTCATCAGCCGCGCTCCGATCGCCCGCACGGGCGCGCCGGGCGGCGGGCCGATCACGGGCGCGCGCGCCACGAGGCTGGCGTTGACCATCGCCACCAGCGCGCCGGTCACCAGCACGCCGATGCCCAGCCCGGGCAACCACGGTTCGACTTGTCGAGATTCCCGCGCGAGGCGGGCCGGCCGGGTCAGCAGCACCGCGATCACAATCAGGATCGCCACCGCGCCCACATAGACCAGCACCTGCCCGAAGGCGACGAACTCCGCGCCCAGTCCCAGGAACAGGCCGGCCAGTCCGAGAAACGTCACCGCGCCCGCCAGCGCGCAATGAACCAGATTACGGAGGGTCATGGCCGCGGCCGCGCTGGCCAACGTCAGCATCGCGAGCAAAAGCAGGGCGTCGTTCATGCGAGGCTCAGGTGGCCAGCCGGTAGGTGCGCGGCCCGCGGCCCCGGCGCGTGTACAACCCGCGACTCAGGAGGACGTACGGCACCGCCAGCAGCGCGGCGCCAGCGAGCCAGCGCAGCACCCCCGCACCCGCGAACCCCCACCCGCGCGTGTACCACCAGACCGCCGCCACCACCAGATTCCAGAGCACCAGCGGCAGCAGGAATTTCCAGGCGAAGCCCATCAAGTGATCCACGCGCACCCGCGGCAGGGTGCCGCGCACCCAGATGAAGAAGGCGATGAACCCCGCCAGTTTCGCGCCGAACCAAAACCACGACGGCAGCCACGCGAGCCCGGCGATTGGCGCCCGCCAGCCGCCCAGAAACAGGGTGATCGCCAGGGCGCTGACCGCGAAGAGGCCCAGATACTCCGCGATGAAGAAGATCGCGTACTTGAAACCCGAGTACTCGACCAGGTGCCCGGCCACCAGTTCCGCTTCCCCTTCGGGCAGATCAAAGGGCGCGCGGTTGGATTCCGCGGTGGCGGCGATCAGGAAGATCACAAACGCCGCCAGCCCCCACGGCGTGAACACCCACCAGCGCGCCAGCCACCCGCCATGGTAGCCGGCCTGACTGTCCACAATGTCCACCAACGACAGCGACCCGACCAGCATCACGACCGGCAGCGCCGAGAGAATCAGCGGCAGTTCGTAGCTGATCATCTGCGCGATGGCCCGCATGGCGCCCAGCAGCGAGAACTTGTTGTGGCTGGACCAGCCGGCCATGAAGACGGCCAGTTCCACACTGGCCCCGGCGGCGAAAACGAACAGCAGGCCGGTATCGAAGTCCACCGCCACCATGTTGCGGCCAAACGGCAGCACCGCGTACGCCAGCAGCACGGGCGCCAGCATGACCACCGGCGCCAGGAAGTGCAGCACCCGGTCGGCACTGGCCGGCACAATGTCCTCCTTGGTCAACGCTTTGACGAAATCCGCCAGCGGCTGCAACAGGCCCGCCGGGCCGACGCGATTGGGGCCCGGCCGGTTCTGGATGCGCCCGAGCCCCTTGCGCTCCACCAGCACCGTCAACGCGAAGAGCGAGGCGAACACCCCCAGAATGGCTGCCGCGGAGATCAGGGGCGACGCCACGGGACGCCAGGCCGCCGGCAGCAGCGACAGGCCGCCGTGCTTCAGGTTGACGAACAACTGGTCGAACACCTCGAACATGGCTCAGGTCGCCGTGGCTGCGGGGCGAGGGGGAGCCGCCTTGGCCGCGGCCGCCTTCGCCTTGGCCTCCGCTTTGGCCTGCTCGGCGGCGAGCCGCGCATCCACCTCGGCCGCCTCGGACGGGTGGATCGCCCGGTAATAGGCGTTGGGCTTGGCGAGCTGGTGCTTGTTCAGCAGCAGGCCGCCAAACCGGTCGGCGGTGCTCAACTCGAATGCCGTGTCCATCTTGATCGCGTCAAAGGGGCAGACCTCGACGCAGATCTGGCAACTCATGCAGACCGAGATGTCCAGGTCGAAAACCCGCGGGTGCTTGAGCGCCTTGCCCCGGGCATCGCGCTCGACCTCGATGTAAATGCACTGGGGCGGGCATTCCTTTTCGCAGATCTTGCAGGCCACGCAGCGCAGCCCCTTCATGGGGTCATTGCCGTCGAAGATCAGCATCGGGAAGTTGCGCGCATTCTCGGGCAGCTCCTGCCGTTCTTCCGGATACTCGATGGTCACCAGCCGCGCCGGATCGTGGTAACTGCCCACGAAGTTGCGCGCCGTCTCGACGAGGCCCTTGAGGATGCCGGAACCCAGAATCATCGCGTGCGAAAAGGCGCGCTCACTCCGGCGCGGACCGGATCTCCGCGTGCCGGATCTGCCCGCCCAGGTTCGACGCCCACCCCAGGGTCACCACCGCCAGCAGCCCCGTCAGCGCGACTGCCCCGACCCAAAGCGGGGACAACGAACGACCGCGCCGGTTAACCACCAGGCTCGCGACCGCCACGCTGCCGGCGATCAGCGCGGCCCCCAGCGATAACGCCGCCACGTCCGCGTGCCGGTCCACGGTCTCGGGCGAGTAGCCGGGCAGGCCGCGGACCGCCTGCTGCGCGGGCGATCCGGTGAAGTAGGCCGGCACGACGAGCAGGGCGCTCAACGCGCACCATCCCAGGGCGGCGCGCCAGACCTCCGGGCTGCGCCGGACCACGCCCCACGCCAGGAGCGCGAGCCCGAAGCCGATGCCAAAGAGCGGCGCGTGCGACGTGATGAGATGCCAGTGGGCGGAACTCATGAGTGCGGGCGCGGCCGGGGCTATTCGGTGACCGTGTCGTAAAAGTGGAGGATGTCGCCCTTCTCGCCGGTGAGTTCGGCCTCCTTGAACTTGATGGCCGCGCGCGGGTGCTGGTTCAGGTAGCCGGTCAGCAGGTAGGGCAGATCGAAGCCCCAGAGCAACCGGGCGCGCAGCGGTTCGATGTGCCGTTGCACGCAGCCCAGCACGGGCCGCAGGTCGTACTTGGGGTTGTGCAGGAACGCCAGCAACAGCTCCATCGCGCAATTGCCCGCGCCCCGGCCCAGGCCGGCCAGGGTGGCGTCGAGGAAGTTCGCCCCGCGCACAATGCCTTCGATCGTGTTGGCGAAGGCCAGTTGCAGATTGTTGTGCATGTGGACGCCGACCTCCTTCCCGGACGGCTTGCAATGGGCGAGGTATTTTTTGACCAGAAAACTGACCTGCTCACCGTAGAGCGAGCCGAAGCTGTCCACCACGTAAATTGCCTTCGCCTCCGAGGTGGCCATCAGTTCCAAGCCCTCGGTCAGCTCGCGCTCGGGCACGGTCGAGACGGCCATCAAATTGAGCGTGGTTTCGTAGCCCTTGTCGTGGGCGTCCTTCACCATGTCCAGCGCCGTCGGGATCTGGTTGATGTAGGTGGCCACCCGGACCATGTCCACGACGCTCTGCGCCTTCGGCGGGATGTCCTCCTTGTAGTCGCACTTTTCGGCGTCCGCCATGACCGAGAGCTTCAACGGCGTCGGGTTGTCACCCACGTTGCGCCGGATGTCCTCCTCACGGCAGTACTTCCACGCGCCGTACTCGCCAACCTTCAAGTTTTTGCGGGAGGCCTTGTAGCCGATCTCCATGTAATCCACGCCCGCCGCCACGCAGGCTTCATACACCGCCTTCACCACCTCGTCGTCGAACTGGTGGTTGTTCATCAGCCCGCCATCCCGGATGGTGCAATCCAGCACCTTGATCTCGGGCCGGAACGAAATCCACCGGCCGGCCGGGTTGTCCTTGGGTTTGGGGCGGGACGCGGTCTTGCTCAAATCGGCGCTCATGACCGGCAGATACTGCGAAAACGACCGGTTGGGGACAACAGCAGAAAAAGCGGGGCCGGGATCCGCGGGTTCGGCCCGCCCGGCGAGTCCGACGATTGCACGCAACCCGCGGCGCTGGCAGGCTCGCCCCGTGGCCGCCGCCCCTCCGCTCCTGCCCATGCCCCCGGCCGACTGGCGTCGGCCGTCAGTGATCGCCCTGGCGCTGGCCAACTTCATCCCCCTGTTCGGCGTGCTGGCGCTCGACTGGGATGTCTTTCCCCTGATCCTGTTGTTCTGGCTCGAGAACGTGGTCCTGGGTGGCTTCGGCGCGCTCAAGCTCCTGACCCTCGGCCTGACCCGCCGGGGCCAACTACCGGTCGCGGTGTTGTTGACCGCATTCTTCTGCGCGCACTACGGCATCTTCTGCGCGGTTCACGGCGGCTTCGTCTTGCTCCTCTTCGGCCGCGAACACCTCGCCCCCGGGGCGGGCCCGAATCTCGCCAACCTCACCCGGGTGGTCGGCAACCTGCATCTGGGCTGGGCGCTGGCGGCCTTCGTCGTCAGCCACGGGATTTCCTTCCTCACCAACTTCCTGCGGGCGGGCGAATACCGCCGGGCCGAGCTGCCGCGCCTGATGACCCAGCCGTACGCGCGGATCGTGGTGCTGCACGTGTCCCTGCTCGCCAGCGGGTTCATCCTCGTGGCCCTGGGCTCGCCAACGGTTGGCCTGATCCTTCTGCTGGCGCTCAAGACAATCCTTGATCTGCGAGCTCACCTGCGCGAACGACAGCGGTTCAGTGTTCCGGACATCCCGCCCGCCGGTGGAAAACCCGCGGCCTGACGGATCGCGCGCCGGGCTTGCCCGCCGGCCGGCTTTGCGGCTTGATCGGAGTCATGCAACCCCACCCCCTGATGCTGCCGCCCACGCACCTCGGGCGCTTCCTCGCCGCCGCCTGCCTGGCCGCCGGGCTTGCCGCGCAAGCGCCGCGCGTCCTGCCGGACGGCAAGGTCCCGAACGACGTCCGCCTCCAGCCGCTGAAGGATCTCGACGGCTATTTCCCGTTTGAACCGCCCGCCACCGCTGCCGCCTGGCAAGCGCGCGCCGAGCGGTTGCGCACGCAACTGCTGGTCACGCTGGGGCTCTGGCCCTTGCCCACACGCAACCCGTTGAACCCGGTGATCCACGGCCGCCTCGAGTTTCCCGACTACACCGTGGAGAAGGTCTATCTCGAAACCCTGCCCGGCTTTTACCTCGCAGGAAACCTCTACCGGCCCGTCGGGAAGAGCGGCCGCCAGCCCGGCCTGCTTTGCCCGCACGGGCACTGGCCCGAAGGACGCTTCCACGACGCCGGCGAAGCGGAGGTCAAACGGGAACTGGCCAACGGCGGCGAGCAATTCCCCGAGGGTGGCCGCAGCCCGCTGCAAGCCCGCTGCGTGGGCCTGGCCCGCCTGGGTTGCGTGGTCTTCCACTACGACATGATCGGCTACGCGGACACGACCCAGATCCCGATGGCCCTCGCGCACGGCTTCGCCCACCAGCGCCCGGAAATGATCGCCGTCGCGAACTGGGGCTTGTTCAGTCCGCAGGCCGAGGCCCACTACCAGAGCGTCATGGGCCTCCAAACGTGGAACAGCATTCGCGCCCTGGACTTCCTCCGGAGCCTGCCCGACGTGGACCCCGCCCGGGTGGGCGTGACCGGCGCCAGCGGCGGCGGCACCCAGACGTTCATCCTCGGCGCGGTGGACGACCGCCCGGCGCTCACCTTCCCGGCGGTGATGGTTTCCACCGCGATGCAGGGCGGCTGCACCTGCGAAAACGCCTGCGGCCTGCGCGTGGGTACGGGCAACGTCGAGTTCGCAGCCCTGTTCGCTCCCAAGCCGCTGGGCCTCACCACCGCCAACGACTGGACCAAAGAAATGGCGACCAAGGGCTTCCCCCAGTTGCGGGCCGTCTATGAACTGCTCGGCGCCGGCGACCGGGTGATGCTCCATCGCGGCGAGCAATACGGCCACAATTACAACGCGCCCAGCCGCCTCGCGATGTACGGCTGGGTGAACCGGCACTTCGGCCTCGGCCACCCGGAGCCGATCGTCGAACGCGACTACCGCCGCCTCACCCGCGCCGAGCTCTCGGTGTGGGATGCCCAACACCCCGCGCCCCCCGGCGGACCGGACTTCGAGCGCCGATTGCTCCGTTGGCTGACCGACGACGCTCAACAACAACTCGCCGCGGCCCGCCGCTCCCCGCAACAGTTCGCAGCGGTGTACGGGCGCGGAGTCGAGGTGGTCATCGGGCGAACCCTCGCCGACAACGCGGCGGTGGAGTTTCGCCCTGCCTCCACCCGCGAGACCGGCGGCCTCCGGACGACTGCGGGTCTGGTCCGCAACCTGACCTTCGGCGAGGAACTCCCCGTGGTGGTGCTCGAGCCTCCCGCCCCCAAGGGCACGTCCATTCTCTGGCTGACCGGCGAGGGCAAGGCCGGCCTGTTCGCCGGCGGCGAAGTGCGTCCGGAAATCCGCCGGCTCCTGGACAGCGGCGCGCGGGTCGTCGGCGCGGACCTTTTGTTCCAGGGCGAATTCGGGCCCGCCGCCGAGACCGCCCACCGTCAGCGCAAGGTCAAGAATCCCCGGGAAGCCGCCGGATACACCTACGGCTACAATCACAGCCTCTTTGCCCAACGGGCGCACGACGTGCTCACGCTGGTGCGCTGGTTTGGCGGGCTCGATCGCTCCACCCGCCGCCTTGGCGTCGCGGGCATCGCCGGCGCGGGTCCCTGGGTGGCCGCCGCCCGCGCCGTGGCGGGCGACGCCATCCACGCCGCTGCCGTTGACACCGGCGGCTTCCGGTTCCTGAACGTCATGGACATCTACAGCGCCGACTTCCTGCCGGGCGGCGCCAAGTACGGCGACCTGCCGGGCCTGTTGGCGCTCGGCGCACCCGGGCCCCTCTGGGTGGCCGGCGAAACCGCCGCAAGCCTCACGCTGGTGCGCGAGCAGTACGGCAACGCCGCCGACCAACGGCTGGTCATCGGCGCTGCCGGCGCGGAGCCGGCGGCCGAGGCCGCGGCCTGGCTATGCCGACAGTGAGAGCCGGGGGGCCGGATCGCGCACCCCGCGGGCTGATCGCGGACAACCGACCGCTCACCACAACCCAAACGCGCCGTCCGCGTCCCATTGCTGCGACCCGCGATAAACCTTCATCTCGCGGATGTCCCGCCACCGCACCGAACCATCCAGCAGCCCCACATTGCCGCCCTTGGCCCCGATGTCGCGCGGCGTCCGGTCGTAATTGTCCGGGTCACTTTCAAAATGCCGTTCCTCCCGGATCGCGTAGCCCGTGCCCGTGTGCGGCGCGAGGATGCGCTGGAAGCTGTGGCAAAACACGTTCAGATCGGCGACCAGCGGCAGGGTGGGATCTTCCGCAGACCGTTGCGGGGAAACCCAGGTGGCCTGCGCCGGGCCGAGCAACAGCCAGGGGGTGTTTGTGTGACCGCCCAGGTAATGGTAGCCGATGGCAAACCCGTAGCCCTCGTGGACCCGCCAGTCCTTCTGCCGCTTGAAGGCCGGAGCCAGATTCGGGCAATCCAGGATGCCCGCCCCGCCGCTGTACTGCGCGAAGCTGTTCCAGGAATTGGTCGAAAGAATCGCCGTGTGCGTATCCGTGGGGTCGAAGTTGTCGGTGCGGCCGGATGGCAGCCGGTCTTCGTGGTCGCCCGCGTAGGTCAGCGCCGCGATGAGAAACTGGCGCTGGTTATTCTGGCAGGCCGCGCGCTTGGCGCGCTCCTTGGCGGCCGAAAGCGCCGGCAACAACAGCGCAGCGAGGATCGCAATGATGGCGATCACGACCAATAGCTCGATCAAAGTAAAAGCTCTTCGGGCGCGACATTTCATGGCATGCCTCACGGCAGGTCGCGTGCCAGTCCGCCCGGCGGACCGGCGCCTACAACCGTTGGCAACGTAGCAGCGAGCCACCCCCCGTAAACCCGCCCGGCTGGCGTTGCCAGCAGCCGTGCCGCCCCGACCCGAAAGTCCCAACCCCAAGCCCCGGGCGCATGCCGAAGCCAGACGGCGTACTCAGCCGGAACGATGCAGTAGGTTTTGGGTGGAACAGCCAACCTGGCGGTTCTGGGCAGCAAATTGCGCCCGGCCGTGCGCACGGAAGCCGCACACCTTTCAGTGGCAGCTTCGGGCGTTCGACGGTCGGGCGGGTCGCCCGACCGAACGGGCCAGCGGCCCGTCCCCCCCGCCTTCAATTGAATCGCTCCGGCTCAGCGGAAGCAGTCCCGGGCTCGCGGACTTCAACCCGAACTGCGACGTTCGTTTGACAGAAGACAACCAAGGGAATGAAGCAGCAACGGGAACGGGATTCTCCTCTGGGCACTTTTCCTGACCGTCCTAGCCCGGTGGAAGCCCTTCTCCCTTCGTTCGGTTCGTTGCCTTCCGAGAGTCCGCCCTGGGTTTTCGGCTTCAAGGAATCCGCTTGCCCTCGACGTCCAATCGGTCAGGATACCCCCACGACGGCGGCTGGCCACCGCGCCTGCCGCGTGTGCCGGGCAAGTCAAGCCCGGCACCCGTCTGCGCCGTTGTCGTCCGGGAAACTGGTTCGGGGCGTAGCGTAGCCTGGCTAGCGCGCTTGTTTCGGGTACAAGAGGTCGTGAGTTCAAATCTCACCGCCCCGACCATCTCCCTCCAGCTTGTCCTCCAGCTTCCGGGGCTCTCGCATTTCAAGATATCCCGTCTCACGGCCCGGAGAACATTCGCCAGAGGACGTTGATGAGACCGACAACGATCGCCGTTCGCGCGAGCCAGCGGCCCCGGCCATCAATCTCGGGCGTCTGCGCCTTGGCCTCTCCGACGATGCCGGTCAGCAGCGCCAGCAAGCCCAGCAGGAAACTCACCGGATTACCCCACCGGCCGAGCTGGTAGTTCACCACGATCGTCAGGCCGGCGAAAAAGACCGCCACCCATGCCCAGTCGTTCCAGTCTCCGAGCAACGGCCGCGGCCGACCTTTCGCCCGCGCCCCGCGCGTCGCGGTTTGACTTCCGGACGGGGGAATCGGCGGCGGAGTCGGCACCGGTCGCCGCGACGTTGACGCCGTCTGCCCCCGGCCCGGCCACGCCGGCGAAGCCCTGGGCGGCGGCTGCAAATGTTCCCCGGCCCTGACCGCTTCCGGCGAGGGAAACGGATCGCGGCCGCCGAGCAGTTGCGCGCGCGCGCACCAGGGGCACTGGGGCAGGTGGTCGCCGTACACGTGTTGGGCGTTGGCCCAGCACGAGACCAGGTGCGTCTCCGCCTCCTCGAGCATCCATTGCCAGCTCTGGGGGTCGGGCCGGAGCGCCGGCCGGAAATGGCCATCCACAAAACACCGCTGGAACAAATCCCGCAGCCCCGGAAACAGAAGCTCAAAGGACGGCGCCGCCGGCGAGGGCCGGTACGGCACGCGCGGGTCACCGGCGAAGACGAAATGCCCGGCGGCGATGCGTTGTTCGAGCATCGGCGGTTCGCCCCGCCCCTGGAACACGCCGGCGAAGGGATGCGTGCCTTCCAGCAGCAGTTGAAACAGCAGCACGCCCAGGCCGAACCGGTCGTGTTCCGGCAACCGGTCCACATCCGGGAAGCGTTTGCCCTGCAACTCCGGCGGCGTGTACTCGGGCTTGCCCACCCGGCAGCGGTACATCCGCCCGGCCTCCGCGTCCCACACCTGAAACGAATCGGTATCCACCAGCGTCACCAGCGCCGTCTCGGCGACCAGCACATTGGATTCGTTCAGGTCGCCCACCACGTACCCCCGCTCGTGAATGGCGCGCAGGGCCGTGGCCAGGTTCCGGGCCGTGCGGTGGAGGTAGAACCAGTTGAAGAGCGGACACTTCTCGCGCCGCGTCCGCGGATGAGCAAACTCGCCGACCGGCCGCATGCCCACCACGCGCGGCATCAGAAATCCCACCAGATGCTCCGGCCGCGCGGGCAGGTGCAGCAGGTCGCCGGGCCAGGCAATCGAGTGATGCTGCTGCCCGGCCATCGGGTCCGCCGGCGGATTCGCCAGCATGACGCGGAGCTTGCGGTTCCGCTCCAGTGTCGGCTTGTGCCAGATTTTGGCGACCAGCGATTCGTCCGCCGGCCAGACGAAGATGCGGGCCTCGCCGCCGGCGCCCAGCTTGTGGCGTTCCTCGAGCGCCACAACTTCGCCGGTGGTTGCCCGTTGGAAGCGCACGGCCGGTCCTACGCTCTCTCCGCCGCTCGCACCGCCAGCAGCAACGTCAGATCATCGTCCGTCCGTTGCGTGATCCGCGGCGACTGCAAAAACGCCTCCAACTGCCGGCCCGCGTCCGCGACCGACGGCGTGGTCTCGGCAAACTGGAACAAGGGCCGGAAAAACGGCGCGTGCGGAACGGCCTCGGGGAACTGCAGCGCCAGCATTTGCAGACCGTCGGAAAACCACGCCGCCCGCGTGAAGACGCCGCGTCGCACCGCCAGTTGCGGCCGCTCCAGCGCCTCCTCCGCCGTCAAAAAAACCGTCTCGTTGATGTACTCGGACTGGCCCGGACGAGTCACGGCCGTCAACTCGCCCGTCGGCGAGCCGATGATGAAGCCGCCATCTCCCACCTGGGCGCCCGCCACCAGATCGGCCTCGCACACGGCCAGCAACAGGGTCGTCGCCAGTTCGCGCGGCCGCACCTGCCGCCGTTCCGCCTCCGCCACCACCGCGGCCCGGGCGGCCGCCAGCACTTCGCGCAGTAACGCCCGCCACTCGTCATCCGAGCGTGAACCGCCGGGCGCCGTCAGCGCGCTGCGCAACACCGCCGTCGCGGTCTGCACCGCCACTTCCGCGCCCACCTCGGCGTAGGCGGCCGAGCCGGCGCCGTCCGCCAGCGCCACGAGCAGGCGGTCGGCCCCGAGCCGTTCCCAGCGCAGCCGATCCTGACAGGGCTGGTTGGTCTTCACGTGGCTGGTGCCCACGACCGACGCGCCCACGGCGCGCCACAGGTGGGGGGCGGCCGTGTTCATGGACGAAACCCGCGCGGCTGTCCGGCGGGCCAGCGCTTGCCCGATGGCCCGGGGCGGGACGCCCGCATCGCCCTCCGGGCCGCAATCCCTCCGGCGTGACCGGCGCTCACAGCGGCCAGAGGGCAGTGGGCCCCGGGCGCGTTCCCGACCACGCTGAAGGTGATGGTCATGCGGCGAAACTAAGTTTGCCCCGCCAACCGGGCAAGCATCGTCCAGCGAACCGCCCCGCCACTCGCCAGCCACAATTCTATGATCGGCCGGTATAGATTCCCGCTGGAGCGACAGTACGGGCTCGAGCCGGCGTATCAGCTCCGCCCGTGGGCTGCTCCGCCGCGGGTCGCGTGCCGCCGAGCGGCGCCTGGCTCCGGCCGGTCGGCTTGTGATTGCGTGGCCTCCGGCCGCGGCCCAGGGCAGCCAGCGGGGCTGCGTCCACCCGCGAGATGCCGCGACCCTTGCGAGTCGGACCGGCGAGCGGTTGTGCCGGATGCCCGGCCGAACTAGGTTGGCCCCGCATGTCAGCCGAGCCGCACGCCGCCGCCTTCCGGCCGGGGTTTGTGACCACCCGCTGGAGCGTGGTGTTGCGGGCCGGTGGGGCGTGCCCCGAGCAGGCCCGTGCGGCGCTCGAGCAGCTCTGCCGGGACTACTGGTATCCGCTCTATGCGTATGTCCGCCGGAAAGGCCACGGCCCGGAGGACGCCGCCGACCTGACCCAGGATTTCTTTGCGAAACTGCTGGCCCATGACTTCGCCCAGGGACTGACGCCAGCGGGCGGCCGTTTCCGCTCCTTCCTGCTCACCGCCCTGAACCGGTTTCTCATCAACGAATGGCAGAAACACCAGCGACAGAAGCGCGGCGGCGGCACCTTCACGGATTCCCTCGACGCCCTCATCGCCGAACGCGGCGAGGTGGAGTACCTGGCCGAGGCGTCGCACCAAGAGACGCCGGAGCGCCTGTTCCAGCGGGCGTGGGCGGAGACGCTCCTGGCGCGCGTGCTCGACCGGCTGGCCGCTGAATGCGCCGAACGCGGCGACTGGCGGTTCGACGTGCTACGGCCGTTTCTGAGCGCGGGCGAGGATCCGCCGGCCCTGGCCGAAGCCGCCGCGCAACTCAACCTCAGCCTGGCCGCGTTCAAGTCACTCCTGCACCGCTTCCGCCAGCGGTATCGCGAGTTGCTGCTCGAGGAAGTCGGCCAGACTGTCGGCAGCGCCGGCGAGGTGGCCGA
>CAYNCT010000045.1:0-17192 GCA_964396005.1 uncultured Verrucomicrobiota bacterium
TGCGCCGCGACCTTGTCGCCCTCGGTCACCGCCACCTCGCGCATGTTGTCGCCGAAGCGGGCGAACTTCGCGCCCTGCCAGTCCGCCCAGGCGGCGGCCGCGCGAGCCCAGGCGCCGATCTTCTCCTGCACCGGGGCCTCCTGCCAGAAGCCCACGACCACCTTCCGGTTCAGGCGCATCCGGCTCATGATAAAGCCGTGCTCGCGGTCGCCGTGGGCGGCCTGGTTGAGGTTCATGAAATCCATGTCAATCGCCGCCCACGGGATGTCGCGGTTGAACTGCGTGTGCAGGTGCAGGATGGGCTTGCGGAGCAGCTTCAGGCCGTTGATCCACATCTTCGACGGCGAGAACGTGTGGCACCACGTGACGAGGCCGATGCACCGGTCCGCTGTGTTGGCAGCCTGCAGGAGGGCGGTGGCCTCGGAGGGCGACTTGATGACGGGTTTGAAGACGACGCGGGTGGGGAGGGCGGGCGCGGCGTCCAGCGCCCGGGCAATCTCCTGCGAATGAGCGGCGACCTGCTTGAGGGTTTCGGGGCCGTAAAGATGCTGGCTGCCGGTGACAAACCAGAGTTCGAGCTGTTTAAGATCAGGCATGGGGAGTGTCGAGGTGAGGGTTGAGCCGGGGTGGGGTTGGAAGGAGGGGCGGTCAGCCGGGGTTGGGAGGCAGCCGGCCAGTCATCGGGAGCACCAATCGGTCAATACCGGCCGCTACCAGGCCCGCCGTGCGGCGGCGCGGCGCGGTCTCGACTTCGACCTGGCCAAACCTTGCCCACAGGGCACCCCGCGCGATGGCCTCGGACAGGTACCGCACCACTTCCGGGGCCAGCTCCGGGAGCGCTCCCGTGACCACCACGTGGCGGAGGCCGATCACGTTCAAGGCGCCCGCAATGCCGGCAGCGGTGAGGTCCAGGGTGCGCGTCAGCCAGGGTTCAAGGCCGTGGGAGCGAACGGCTGCCTGGAGCGCGCTCCAGGACACGCTGGAGCGGGGATGAGCCGCGGCAAAACTCGCGAGCAAACCGCCGGTGGACGCGAGGGTTTCGAGACAGCCCACCGCACCGCATCCACAGGCGCGGTCATTCCCGGGCACCGGGGTGTGCCCCAACTCGCCCGAGATGGGCAGCGGGCTGGCAGACAAACGCCCGGCCACGATCACGGCGCCGCCCACCCCGTCACCGAAGTCCACGAGCAGAAAATCGTCGCGCTCCGGATCGAGATACTGATGCCCCAGGGCGAGGGCGCGTTCTTCCTGCACCAGCAATACCGGAGCCGGCCAAACGGACCGGACCACCGCGGGCAGGTCGGCGGATTCGGTCCAGTGGAGGTTGGGCGAAAAGATCACGCGGCCGGCCGTTCCGTCCACGATGCCCGGCACACTGACGAGGACGCCCCACAGCCCCTCGGTCGGCAGTTCCGCGGTGGCCTTGCGGAGTTGCCGGGCCCAGCCGCTGGCGGAATCCGGGGTGGGGAAGCTCAGGGCCCAACGATCCTCCTGATCCACCCCCACGGGCAGAGCGGCCAGCGCGGTTGCTTTGACCCCGAGCTGGATGCCGATGAAGCGGGGCACCCCGCGGTTCAGCCGCAGCGTGCGCCCGGGGCGTCCCAGTTTCGGGCCGGCGTCAACCGCCAGCGGCGGGGACCCCTTCTCCTCGTCCTCCACCGCGAGCTCCTCAATAACCCCGAGGCGCAGCAGATCATCAGCAATCTTGCCGGTGGTGGGCTGGCTGAGGCCCAGGGATTTGGCGAGGTCGGCGCGTGACGCGGCGCCCAGGCGTTGCAGCCGGGCGACCAACGCCCGCTTGTTCAACTGCCCCATCTGGGAAGGCACCACCACCATGTCAGCACCACCGCCGAGCATCGCTGCTGGCAGCCGGGTTGTCAGCTTCCCGTTTATTGGGCGGCCAACACCACCACCGACTTCGCCGGCAAGGTGACCTGGCACCTGCCGTCCGTGACGCTGACGGGGGCCAGAGTTTGCGGCCGCACCGCGTCGGGACGGTCAAAGGTGTTGTGGGCCTGCATCGTCCCGGCGGTCAAAACGCGGGGCGTGACGGACCGCACCGCGGCGCCGGGCAGGCTCAGTTGCAACTCGACATCATCGTGCGGATGGAGATTGCACAGCGACACGTGGATGACCCCGGCGGCGTTGCGCGAGGCCGAGACGTGGACTCGCGGCACCCGCTGCTGGTCGAAGACGTAGTCGTCGCACCGCAATTCCACAGGCAACAACGTGGCATCCTGATGGACCGCGTACATCTCAAAGACGTGGTAGGTGGGCGTGAGGATCATCTTTTCCCGGTCGGTGAGAATGACCGCCTGCAGGACGTTGATGGTCTGGGCGATGTTGGCCATTTTCACGCGGTCGCAGTGCTGGTTGAAGATGTTCAGCGTCAGCCCCGCGATGAGGGCATCCCGGAGCGAATTCTGCTGGTACAGGAAGCCCGGGTTGGTGCCGGGTTCGACATCGGTCCAGATGCCCCACTCGTCCACGATGAGCCCGATGCGCTTCTGGGGGTCGCGGCGATCCATGATCTCACCGTGGCGCCGAATCAGGTGATCCATCTCGAGCGCGCGCCGGAGGGCGCCGTGGTACTGGTCTTCGCCGAACTGCGTGGCCGAGCCCTTGCGCCCCCAGTTGCCGGTCGGGATGGTATAGTGGTGGAGTGACAGGCCGTTCATCCGGTTGCCGACCTTCTCCATCAAGACCTCGGTCCAGCGGTAATCGCCGCCGTTGGGGCCGCAGGCAATGCGATACACCCGGTTGCCGGCGTAGTCTTTGACGAAGGTGTTATAGCGGCGGTACTGATCGGCGTAGTACTCGGGCGTCATGTTGCCGCCGCAACCCCAGCTTTCGTTACCCACCCCGAAGTACCGCACCTTCCAGGGCTTTTCGCGGCCGTTTTGACGCCGCAGGTTGGCCATCGGCGAGTCGGCGTCCGAGGTCAGGTATTCGACCCACTCCATCATTTCCTGAACGCTGCCGCTGCCGACGTTGCCGCAAATGTACGGCTCGGCGCCAAGCTGCTCGCAGAGGTCGAGAAATTCGTGGGTGCCGAAATGGTTGTTCTCCACCACGCCGCCCCAGTGGGTGTTGATCATGGCCGGCCGCCGCTCGCGCGGGCCGATGCCATCCTTCCAGTGATACTCGTCCGCGAAGCACCCGCCCGGCCAGCGCAGCACGGGGATCTTCATGCGTTTGAGCGCCTCCACCACGTCGGTGCGGATCCCGCGGACGTTCGGGATCGGGCTGTCTTCACCCACCCAGATTCCCTCGTAGATGCAGCGACCGAGATGCTCGGCGAAGTGGCCGTAAAGGTGGCGGCTGATGGCATGTTTGCCCTGGTCGGTCTGAACCACGAGCGAGGCGGTTTGCGCGGCCGGGGCGGACGGCAACGCGCCGCCGAACAACAGAGCCAGGGAGGAGCGGAGGAGGAGGCGGGGAATCAAGCGCATGTGCGTTACTTAGTTAAGTTAAGTATCGCGGTCCGCTCACCCGGACGGCAAGCCAAATCCCAAGCGGACCGCAAAGGCCAGCGCGTCTCACCCCGGCCCGCCACGGTTCCCCGATGGGTCCCCAACCGCGCGGTACGACACCGGGCAGCAAAAAGGGCGTCCGAGCCACCCCGGACGCCCCGAAAACGCGAAACCGGCGGTTCAGATGGCCAGCTTGTAGGTGGTGAGGATGCGCATGTATTGGGCGCGCTCGAAGGCGCTGGGCTCGGGGCAGTGCTTCTGGCTGAGGCTGCCTTTCATCTGCGTCAGGGACTCGTACTCGTGTTCTTCGAGCCACTGGGCCATCTCCTTTTGAATGACCGCCATCTGCCCCATGCCCTTGCGCAGCAACACCGAGCAGAGCATGGCCACATCGGCGCCGGCCATCATGATCTTGAGCACGTCGTAGGCCGTGTGAATGCCGCTGGTGGCGGCGAGGCTCGCGGCGATGCGGCCGTACAGGAGGGCGATCCAGCGCAACGGCAGGCGGCGCGCCTGGGGCGTGCTGAGCAGCAGACTGTGTTCGACCTCGAGGGTCTCGAGATCAATGTCCGGCTGGTAAAACCGGTTGAAGAGCACCAGGCCGTTGGCGCCGGCTTGATCCAGTTTGCGGGCCATGTTGGCCATGTTGCTGAAGAACGGGCTGAGCTTCACCGCCACGGGAAGTTTCACTGCCGCTTTCACCGCCTTGAGAATCTCCAGGTAGGTGTTCTCGACCTCCAGGGCGGTCAGCTCGGGATCGGTGGGGATGTAGTAGATGTTCAGCTCGAGCGCATCCGCGCCGGCCTGCTCGATTTGCCGCGCGTACGCGGTCCACCCGCCGAGCGAAGTGCCGTTGAGGCTGGCGATCACGGGCACCTGCAACGCCGCTTTCGCCCGGGCAATGTGCCCGAGGTATTCGTCGGGGCCGATGCGGAATTCGCTCACCTGCGGGAAGTAGCTCAGGGCCTCGGCAAAACTCTCGGTCCCCTGTTCCAGAGCAATGTCGAGTTCGGCGGCCTCGCGGACGATTTGTTCCTCGAAGACCGACGGCAGCACGACGGCCCCGGCGCCGGCGTCTTCCGCGCGCTTGAGTTCGTCGAGTTCCCGCGTCAGGGGCGAGGCGGAGGGCACCAGCGGGCTGGTGAGCTTGAGGCCCAGGTAGGTCGTAGTGAGGTCCATAGACAGTCTCCAGGGATGGTCGGTTGCGGTTCGGGGGAACGGTTCGGGCTTCAGGCGGCGGTCGTGGTGACGGGGACGCTGGCGGGGCCCGCCGGACGGCGAGCCGCCAGATAGCTGTACAGTTGCCAGCGCGCCTCGGCGTCGTGCTGGGCCTTTTCAAAGAGCCGCTGGGCGGCCTCGGGCTTGCTCTTCAGGAGCATCTTGAAGCGGTTTTCGCTCATCAAGAAGTCGGCCACCTTCATCTTCGCGGCCGGGGAGTCGAGCTGCAGGGGGTTATCGCCAGCAGCGGCCCGTCGCGGGTCGTAGCGGTAGAGCAGCCATTGCCCGGCGTCCACCGCCGCCTTTTGCTGGCGCATGCCAACACCGGTGTCGAGGCTGATGCCGTGGGCGATGCAGTGCGAATAGGCAATGATGAGCGAAGGGCCGGGATACGATTCCGCTTCGAGGAAGGCCCGCAGCGTGTGTTCGTCCTTGGCTCCCATCGCCACGCTGGCGACATAGACCGTGCCGTAGGCCATCGCGATCAGGCCGAGGTCTTTCTTGCCCACCGGCTTCCCGCCGGCGGCAAATTTGGCCACGGCCCCAACCGGCGTGGCCTTGGACATCTGACCGCCGGTGTTCGAGTACACCTCGGTGTCCATGACCAGGATGTTCACGTCCCGACCGCTGGCGATCACATGGTCCAGGCCGCCGTAGCCGATGTCGTAGGCCCAGCCGTCACCACCAATGATCCAGACGCTCCGGCGCACGAGTTGATCCGCCACGGCAAGCAGCATCTTGGCGTCGCTGGAGGTGTCGCCGGTCAACTTCTGCTTGAGCGCCGCCACGCGCTCGCGCTGCTCAAAAATCCCGGCCTCGTCCCGCTGGTCGGCGGCGATCAGCGCCGTGACGAAGTCGTCGCCCAGCTTGGGAGCAAGCTTGCGCACCAGTTCGCTAGCGAACTCGCGCTGCTTGTCAATCGAGACGCGGAAGCCGAGACCGAACTCGGCGTTGTCCTCAAAGAGCGAGTTGTTCCACGTCGGCCCGCGGCCATTGTGATCCACGCAGTAGGGGGTGGTGGGCAGGTTGCCGCCGTAAATCGAAGAGCAGCCCGTGGCGTTGGCCATAACGGCGCGGTCGCCGAAGAGCTGCGTGAGCATCTTGAGGTAGGGCGTCTCGCCGCAGCCGGCGCACGCGCCGGAGAACTCGAACAGCGGCCGCAGGACCTGCTGCTGACGCAGTTGGGTGACTTTCACCTTGCGGCGGTCGAGGTCGGGGATTTTCAGGAGGTAGCTCCAGTTCTCGCGCTCCTGGGCGCGCAGCGGCGCCTGCGGGCGCATGTTGATGGCCTTGAGCCGCACCTCGGTCTTGTTCTTGGCCGGGCACACGTCCACGCACAAGACGCAGCCCGTGCAGTCCTCGGGGGCCACCTGGATGGTGTACTTGAGCCCCTTCCATTCCGGCGCCCGCGCGTCGGTGGATTGGAAGGTCGCAGGCGCCCCGACCAGTTCCTTGGGGTCGTACACCTTGGCGCGAATGCTGGCGTGCGGACACACGGCCGCGCACTTGCCGCACTGGATGCAGGTCTTCGGATCCCACACGGGGATCTCGAGCGCGAGGTTGCGTTTCTCGTACTGGGCCGTGGCGGTCGGGAACGTGCCGTCGCAGGGGAACGCGCTGACCGGCAGGTATTCGCCCAGGCCGGCGTAGATCTTGCCAAGGGTTTCCTTGATGCGGTGGGGCGCGTCGGCGGTGAAGGGATCGGGGATGCCGAAGCCGCTGGTCACCCGGTCCGGCACGGTTACCTCGAAGAGGTTGGCCAGGGTATGGTCCACGGCTTCGAGGTTCTTTTTCACCACGTCCTCGCCTTTGCGGCCGTAGGTCTTCTTGATCGCGTACTTGATCTGCGCGATGGCCTCGTCGCGCGGCAGCACCCGGGCCAGCGCGAAGAAGCAGGTTTGCATGACGGTGTTGATGCGGCTGCCCATGCCGGTAGCGCGGGCGACCTTGATGGCATCAATCACGTAAAACTTGATCTTCTTGGCGACCATCTGCGCCTGCATGGGTTGGGGCAGGCGATCCCAGATCTCGTCTTTTAAGTACGGCGTGTTGAGCAGGAAGGTGCCGCCGGGCACCAGCGCCTGGAGCATGTCGTAGCGCTCGAGGAACACCGGCTGGTGGCACGCGACAAAATTGGCGCGGTTCACCAGGTAGGTGGAGCGGATGGGCGTGGGGCCGAAGCGGAGGTGGGAGACGGTGACCGCACCGGCTTTTTTCGAGTCATAGACGAAGTAACCCTGGGCGTAGTTGGCCGTGGATTCGCCGATGATTTTGATCGAGTTCTTGTTCGCGCCCACGGTGCCGTCGGACCCCAGGCCATAGAACATCGCCCGCACCACGTTCTCGCCTTCGGTCGAGAACTCCGGATCGTACTTGAGGCTCAGGTGGGTGACGTCGTCCTCGATGCCCACGGTGAAATGGTTCCTGGGCTGGGCGGCGGCGGCGTTGTCGAAGACCGCCTTGATCATGGCCGGCGTGAATTCCTTGGAGGAGAGCCCGTAGCGGCCGCCCAGCACGCGCGGCATCGTCTTGAGGGCGCCGTGGCCGGCAGCCAGCCCCTCGCTGAGGCCGGCGAGGATGTCCAGATAAAGCGGCTCGCCGAGGGCGCCCGGTTCTTTGGTCCGGTCCAGGACGGACACGGTCTTGACGGTGGCGGGCAGGGCCTCGCACAACCGCTGGCTGTCGAACGGGCGGAAGAGGCGCACCTTGAGCACGCCGTATTTGCCGCCGCGGGCGTTGAGGTACTCGACCGTCTCCTGCGCGGTTTCACAGGCCGAGCCCATCAAAACGATGACGTGAGCCGCGTCCGGCGCGCCCTCGTACTGGAACAGGCGGTACTGCCGGCCGGTCAAGCCGGCAAACTTGTCCATCGCCTTTTGGGTGATGTCCGCGCACTTCTGGTAGAAGGGATTGCAGGCCTCGCGCGCCTGGAAGAAGACGTCGGGGTTCTGCGCGGTGCCGCGCAAGACGGGGCGGTCGGGATTCATGGCGCGGAGGCGATGAGCCACCACCAGGTCCTCGTCCATCATGGCCCGCATGGTCTCGTCGCTGACCACCTCGATCTTGCACACCTCGTGGGAGGTGCGGAAACCGTCGAAGAAGTGCAGGAACGGCACGCGCGCCTCGAGCGTGGCGGCCTGCGCGATGAGCGCGAAATCCATCGCCTCCTGCACCGAGCAGGAACTGAGCATCGCGAAGCCGGTCGTCCGGGCCGACATCACATCGCTATGGTCGCCGAAGATCGAAAGCGCGTGGGTGGCCAGGCAGCGGGCGGAGATGTGAAAGACCGTGGGCGTGAGTTCGCCGGCGATCTTGAACATGTTGGGGATCTTCAGCAGCAGCCCCTGCGAGGCGGTGAACGTGCAGGTCAACGCCCCGGTTTGCAGCGCACCGTGGACGGCCCCGGCGGCGCCACCCTCGCTCTGCATTTCGACCACGGACGGGATGGTCCCCCACAGATTCCTGACCCCTTCCGAGGCCCATTGATCGCACCACTCGCCCATGTTTGAGGACGGGGTGATGGGGTAGATCCCCATGACTTCGTTGCAGCGGTAGGCGACGTAGGCGACAGCCTCGTTGCCGTCGAGGGTCATAAACTGTTTCATGTGTCAGCTTCCAATTCGGGTTGAGCCTCGCCCCCCGCCCGGCGACCGGACGCCCCGGTAGCGGGCAGCGGCTGCCGCCCGCGGGCGACACGACGACTGGCGGCCGGATCTCCGCACGCTCGACGCCCACTTGGCGGCCGCACCAACCTCCTCGAAACCGGGCAGACTGACTCCACCTGCATTGGCCAGAGCTTCGCATATTTTGCGCTGGCCCAAACGGACGCTCGGCCGCTGCCACCCGCCGGGCTGGGCCGCTGACCACCGGCCACGCCCGGCACGCGCCGGATTGACACCCGCGCCGCACCGGCGCGGCTTCACGCCCCCGCGGCCGGCGTAACCCCGCACTCGTACGTGAACCAGGTCGGGTTCAAATGGCCGAGCGGTCCCTTGAGCTGCTCGAGTTCCTCCGCCGGACCATGCACCTCGAGGCGGGCGAGGTCGGCCACTCCGAGGAATCGCTCGAGTACCTCGCCCACGTTGGTCAGGTGCGCCAGGAGTCCCGCCGCGCCCACGTAGGCCTCGCGACAGAAGATCTGGTCGCCGTTCAACGTGAACTCGTAATAGAGCACCTGCTCCTCGCGGGCGGTGCGGGCCACAAATTCCCGTAACAGGGCCTTCCCCGCCGCCATCTGGCCGGGCCGGACGTTGAAGTAGGGGTGGATGCTGACTGCGCGGTGGATGACGTTCATGGCGGCAGCGTGAACGGCGGCCAACCCGCAGGCAAATCCGGAAATTCGCCACCCGGCGGGCCGGCGACTTGACGCCGCCGGGCGGAGGGAGTCAGTTGGCGGCGCATGAAGATGATCCCTGTTTTCACCGCCATTGCTCTGGCGCTGGTCGGTGGTTTGGCCGACGCCCGGGCCCAAGGAGATGAGGTCAGCGCCCTGTTCCTCTACAAAGCGGCCTGGTATCAGCAAACGGATGAGGGCGACCCCGCGCCCCTGCCGCCGTCGCTGGGGCCTTTCGACATTTTCACCCAGGCCTATCTGAGCGACAGGTTGCTGAACGATCCCGACGCGCTGATGTTCATCACCGGCATGACGCTGCGGACGCCCTCGGGGCGGGTCGAGGGCATGGAGTTCGATCCCGACTCCGGCGCCTTTGTTTTCGGCGCGGAGGCCGCGAGCCCCCAGGCGCTCAATCTGCGCTACGGGCCGGGAACCTATCGTTTCACCCTGGCGAGCCTGATCACGGGCAACTCGGTGTTCACGCTCGAGCTCGGGGCCGATGACTATCCGCCCGCGCCCAAGGTGACCAACTTCACCGCCGCGCAGAACGTGGATCCGGCGGCTGACTTTTCGCTCGAGTGGGTGGAGTTCCCGGGCGGAGGTGACCGGGAAATCTGGCTCGAAATCTTCGCAGCAGCAGACGACTCGCTCGTGTTTGAGACGGGGCCACTGCCCGGTACCGAGCGCCGGGTCATCATCCCGGCGGGCACCTTCGAGGCCGACCGCGAGTACCGGGTACGCCTGACGTTCACCCGCTACACCCGGGCCGACGCCGCCGCGATGCCCGCGGTGTACACCGCGTTCGAAGCCTACAACCTGCTGCCCGCCCGCGCCGTGGCCGGAGGCGCTCCGGCACCCTCGGCATTCACGGGCTGGCAACGCCTGCCGAACGGCGACCTCGAACTCACCCTGTCCTGCACCCCGGGACGCGCGCTCATCATCGAGGGCGCTGCCGCGCTGGGTTCGCCCTGGCAGGATCTGGTGTCGGTCACGCCCTCGGCGTCGCCGGCCAGGGTTGTCGTACCGGCTTCCGCCCTGGGCGAGCGCCGCTTCGTGCGCGCCCGGCAACGCTGATAACTGAGCCCCGGGTCGCCTCGCGCAGCGCCTTGCCGCAACGGGCGTCCTCCCCCGCGCCCGGCTTAACCCGAACGCCGAAGTTCGTTTGACAGCGGACCACGAAGGGAACGAAGGAGCAACGGGAACGGGATTCTTCTCTCGGCACTTTTCCTGACCGTCCTATTCCGGGGGAAGCCCTTCTCCCGTCGTTCGCTTCGTTGCCTTCTGTGAATCCGACTTCGGTTTTCGGGCTCAGACGAAAACGATGCTCGTAAGGCTCGTGCGGAGCATCCCGTAATGGCCGGGGTCCTCGGCGAAACGCCTCGCCAACCGCCGCCGCGGGCAATCACCGCAGGACGCCGCCGAAGCGGCCCACCGGCGCGGGCGGGCGCAGCAGCAACCACAGGTAGTAGGCCAGGCAGGCGATGACGAGCAGGTTCCCCGCCGACGATAACCCGTGCCACAAACCGAACTGGCTCACCGCCGCATCCCGCTGCTCCGGGGTCGAGAGTTCCGAGTACCGAATGACCTGCAACCGGTGCATCGTGGGCAGCAGCCAGAATTTGACCGACAGGTTCAAGAGCAGCAGCCCGACCAGTCCACCGAGCGTCAGCCGCGCCACCGGCTTGCCGCTGAACAGGTGCTCGGCCAGCAGGTGCAGCAAGGCAATGACCGCGCACCAGACCTGCACCGTGGCCAGCCGGCTGATGATGATTTCCGCCACGCGGCCAGCATGAGGCCGGGGCAGGACCGTTGCCATCTCCGCCGAGAAGAACGCCGGCCCCGCCGCAATGGTGAAGAAGACCACCGAGCCGAACCAAACGGCGGCGTTCAGGATGCCCACGAAGCGAATCAAGCCATGCACTTTGGGACCCTACGCCGCCTTCCGCCGAGCCGCCAAGTGCCGATTCGTGAGGCCAAACCTCCGGGCCGCACGCCGGGGACCCACTGCGGGCGCCCGCAGCGACCGGAGCCCTCAGGGCGCCGAACGCTGGAGCGCTCAGGGGCCGCCGCCGGTTCAGCCCAGGAAGGCGGCGTGAACCGCGCGCATTGCGGCTTCCGCCTTCGCGATATCAATCACCACCGAGATCTTGATCTCGCTGGTCGAGATCATGTCAATGTTGATGCCCTCGCGGGCGAGGGTGTCGAACATGCGCGCAGCGACCCCCGAGTGGCTGCGCATGCCCACGCCGACGATGGAGAGCTTGCCGATGGCTTCGTTGGCGATGATTTGCTTGTAACCGAGTTCCTTTTTCAGCCCCTCGATGACCTTCTGCGCCTTCAGCAGTTCCGCCTTGTCCACGGTGAAGGAGAGGTCGGTCGTGGGCGCGCCGCTGCCATGACTGATGTTCTGGACGATCATGTCCACGTTCACCGCCGCCTCGGCGAGGGCTCGGAACACGCGCGCCGCCATGCCGGGCCGATCGGACAGGCCGACCACGGTGATCTTGGCCTGGTTCTTGTCCAACGAGACGCCGCGGATGACGACGTCCTCCATGCTCTTGGTTTCCTCTTTCACAATCGTACCGGGGTTGTCGTTCAAACTGGAGCGGACCTCAAACATCACACCGAACTTTTTGGCGAACTCGACGGATCGAAGCTGCATGACCTTGGCGCCCGCGCCGGCCAGCTCGAGCAGCTCGTCGTAAGCGATCTCATCCAGCTTGCGCGCGTCGGGCACGATGCGCGGGTCGGCGGTGAACACGCCGTCCACATCCGTGTAAATCTGGCAGAGATCGGCCTTCAACGCGGCGGCCAGCGCGATGGCGGTCAGATCCGATCCGCCGCGGCCCAGCGTCGTGATCTGGCCCTCGGCGGTCTGGCCCTGAAAACCCGCGACGATCACCACGTGCCCGCCGTCGAGCAGCGCGTGAATCTTCTTGGGCGTGATGTTCTGGATCTTGGCCTTGGTATGCACTCCGTCGGTCACAATGCCGGCCTGGGCGCCGGTGAGGGATTGCGCCGGAATGCCCAAGGCGTGGAGCGCCATCGCCGTGAGCGCGATGGTGGTCTGCTCGCCGGTGGCCAGCAGCATGTCCATCTCCCGCTCGCTGGGCAGCGGCATGATCGCCCGGGCGAGCTTGATCAGGTTGTCGGTCACGCCGCTCATCGCCGAGACCACCACGACCAGCCGGTCCCCGCGCTCCCGGTACTGGGCGACCCGGGCGGCGACGTTCTTGATGCGCTCGGGGTTGCCCACCGAGGTCCCGCCATATTTCTGAACGATGAGGGCCATGCTGGTTGTTCGGTTGCCGGCGATTTCTATGCGACCGGACCTTCCCTGGCGCAAGTCAAATCATATCGGCTCAGGCACCCGCGGGTTCTTTCAGGCAATGTGATTGCAACCCCCCCATGGCCCCCCGGGTGAACCGGCTGCGGTCACCGGCGCCGGCGCGGTGAGTTTCCCCACAGACCCGCAGTTCCGGGGCCGCGAAATGGGCTTCCCGCCCCGGGCCCGCCCGGCGATAAACCGCGCGGCATGTTGAACTACATCTGGCTGGGGTTGGTGCTGGCTGCCGTGGCGCTGGCCGGACATGCCGGCCGCCTGGCCGAATTGACCTCCGGCGCGATTGACGCCGCCGAGGCGGCCGTAATGAAAACCGCGCTGCCGCTGGTGGGCATCACCGCGCTCTGGCTCGGCATCCTCCGCCTCGCCGAGCGGGCCGGACTGGTCGCCACCCTCGCCCGCGGTCTCCGGCCCGTGATGCGCTGGCTCTTCCCGGACGTGCCGGCTCATCACCCCGCCCTCGGCTCCATGCTCATGAACATGACGGCGAACCTCATCGGCCTGACCAACGCCGCCACTCCGCTCGGCCTGCGGGCGATGAAAGACCTCGAATCCCTGAACCCGCGCCCCGGCACCGCGACCAACGCGATGTGCATGTTCCTCGCGATCAATACCAGCTCGATCCAGCTCATCCCGATGACGGCGATCGGCATCCTCGCCGTGGGTGGCTCCGCAAACCCCACGGCCATCGTTGGCACCTCTTTGCTCGCGACCCTCTGCTCCACCTTCGTCGGTATTGGCGCGGCCCGGTTGTTGCAGCGTTTCCGGTTCGGTCCCGCTTGGCCCGAACCGTCGCCCCCGCGTCGAAACCCGGCCGCGCCCTCGTCCGCCGCGCCAGCCAATCCCGATCCGCCGGCCTCCGCTGGCCGCGAACGGGCCGACCAAGCGCCGCGCCCGGATGAATCGCCGGCGACGCCGGAGCCGCGGCCTTTGGCCTGGTGGGGGTGGTTGGTGCTGCTGATCGCGGGCGTCGCGGCCCTCTGGGCGGTGGCCGCCGCGGCGCGCGTCGGCGCGGGGCCGGCGGGCGCGCGATGGATCAACGCCGTCTCGGTGGTGGCCGTGCCGTTGTTTCTGGGGATGATTCCGCTTTACGCCGCGTTGCGCGGGGTGCGGGTGTTTGACGAGTTTGTCGAGGGCGCCCGGGAGGGCTTTCCACTCTGGGTGCGTATCATCCCGTACCTGGTCGCCATGCTGGTGGCCATCGGCATGTTCCGCGCGGCTGGCGGCATGGACGTGCTGGCGCGCGGGCTGGGTCCGCTGCTGGGCGCGGTGGGCTTTCCCCCCGAGTTGCTGCCGATGTCCGTGATGCGGCCCTTAAGCGGCAGCGGCACCATCGCGCTGTTCCGCGAGTTGGTGGCCACGGCCGGCGCCGACAGCCTCGTCGCTCGCATCGGCGGGACGATTCTCGGCAGCACCGAGACCACGTTCTATGTGATCGCCGTGTATTTCGGGTCGGTGGGCATCGCCCGGACCCGCCACGCCGTGCCGGCGGGATTGCTGGCGGACGTGGCGGGCATTTTGGCCTCGATTTGGATCTGCCGGCTGGTCTTCACCAGTTGACGCGCGGCGGGCAAACGATCCGCGATCCCTTTTCTCCGCACATGGCCTGGCGCATCGAAGACTGGGTGACGCACGGCGAGTGGGACAACCGGCAGCCCGGGCGGGTGTTTGGTCGCCTCTGGCTGGCCGCGCGCTCGGAGCCGTTGGTGGTCGAACTGATCGGCAACGCGGCGCGCGATCTCGCGGGCGCTCTCCTGGCCTTTCGACGCCGGGCCGACGCCCCGCCCGCCCGCCCGGCGCCCGGCCGATCCAGTTTTGCGCCCGTGCAACGCGGCCTCGTCGGCGACCAGACCGCCTCCCGCCGGCTCAAAGTGCCCGCCCTCCCCGCGGACGAGTTGGAGGAGCGGCTGCGCCTGGGTCTGCCTTTCCCCACGCGCCTGGCCAATGGCCTCTATCTCGAGTGGTACAGTGAGGCCAACGGGCGCGTGGTCCTCGAGTCTGCGGAGTTTGATCTGCAAATCTCCGTCCCGGCCTGGACCTTGAGTGCCGCCGAAGAGCGCCGGCAACGGGCGGCCCATCAACGAGCCCTGCGGGCGTTTCTGCGCCGCCTCGGCGGCGGAGGCACCGCGGCAGAACGGGACGAGTAGCCCCCGGCTTGAAGCTCCCGGCCCGCCCCGCGTGGCCCCGGCCCGGCGCGGTTTGAAGCTTTTCCCCCCGCCCGCGTCGAAAGCCCGCGCTGGTTGACAAAAGGCGGCTCGACCGAAAAAGTGTCCCTAACATTGAACGCGACCATGATGAAACATCGTTCGACTGGATGGCGGCGGTGGACGGCTTGGATCAGCGCGGGCGGACTCGGCTCCGCGGCGGCGCTGGCCTTCGTCAGCGAAACAACCCGTGAATTCTTCGCCACCGGAGACTTCGACGGCGACGGCAAAACGGATCTGGTCATCCACGACCGCGCCAGCGGCAAGTACCGGATCGGCTACCAGAACGCCGACGGCAGCTTCGAGTGGGTGAACCACCGGCTCAGCGGCGTGAAAGACGCTTCCTCCCTTTCCGTGGGGCGCCTCCTGGCCACCCAGCGCGACGCGCTGGTGGTGGCCTCCGCCGACGCCAATGTCATTCACCTCGTGGACGTCAGCCAGCGCGGCATGACCGCCAAACCCAGCCCGGTCCCCTTCGCGCTGCTCGGACCCGCCATCGCAGTGGCCACCGACATCGGGGGCGCCGGCAACACGCCGCTCGACGACCTGGTCGTGGTCAGCATTTACAACGACCCGGAGCCCTTCAAGGTGACGCTGCACCGCAACGCCGGGAGCGGCAAACTGGAGCAGGTCCTGGCCGAGGAGGAAATCCAGGGCCAGCCTTCGCGGGCGAACGTGGTGAAGCTCGGCGCCAACGGACCGACGGTCGTGGCGGCCGTGGTCAGCAACGACGACGGCGCCGCCCTGGTCCTCGTGGACTTCAGCGGCAGCCAGCCGCGCGTGGTGGGTCAGCTCCAAGGAGTGCCCAAAGGGGCCGCCTACGTCATGGCTGGTTTTCAAGGCAACGGGCTGCCGCAGGTGGGCATTTACCAGCCCGACGATCCGCGAGTGAGGGCCTATTCGCTGTCACTGAGCGGCGACACGGTGCAGTTCGCCGAGGTGGGCGATTACACTTTGGATAAACCGGTGAAGCTCATCGTGGCCGTGCCCGGAAAAACGGGGGCCAACGCCCTGGTGATCTTAGGCAAGGGCGAGGAAGCCGCCCTCTTTGCCGTTGGCGAAAACGGTCCGCTCCAGACATTCACGCCCAAACCCGGCAACCTGTTCTTTGGCGCCGCGCCGATTGACCGTGGCTTCATCCTCTTCGGCGCGCCGGACTATTCAAAATTCGCCACGGAGGCTCAGCCCTACCAACTGGCTGGCGATCGTTACTCCGCCGGCCCCGCGGTCGCCCTGGCCTCGATGGCCGACAGCGACGACGCGACCGTCGGCGACATCCATCAACGCATCGTCGAGACCCTCGAGAAAGAGGCCATCAAGGCGTTCGCAGACATGAAGCCGTACACCAACACGATTCCCGGCACCAAGGTCACCTACGTCATGATCCCCATCCCGGGCGGCAAATTCCGCATGGGCAGCCCCGATTCCGAGCCGGGCCGCCTGGGCGACGAGGGCCCGGTGCGCGAAGTGACCATCTCCCCCTTCTGGATGGCGAAGTTTGAGACCACTTGGAACGAGTACGAAATCTTCATGTACCCGGACGACGAGCGGAAACTGCGGGCGGACAACCCCACCGCAGAATACGTCAACGCCGTATCGGACGCCGTTACCCGGCCCTCGAAGCCGTACATGGAAATGAGCTTCGGCATGGGCAAGGACGGCTTCCCCGCAATCTCCATGACCCAGCACGCGGCCAACAAATACTGCCACTGGCTCAGCGCGAAGACTGGCCATTTCTACCGGCTGCCCACCGAGGCGGAATGGGAGTACGCCTGCCGGGCCGGGACCACCGGGGCGTATTCTTTCGGCGACGATCCCGCCAAAATCGCCGAGTACGCCTGGTTCGAGGAGAACAGCGACTTCAAATACCAGAAAGTCGGCCGGAAAAAGCCCAACCCCTGGGGTCTCCACGACATGCACGGCAACGTGGTCGAATGGTGCCTCGACCAGTACGAAGAAAGCTACGATCCGGTGAAAACGTTGCTGACCGATCCGTGGCACCGCGCCACCAAGCCCTATCCCCACGTCGCCCGCGGCGGTTCCTTCGACGACCCGCCGGACCGCCTCCGCAGCGCCGCCCGGCGCGGCTCGTCCAAGGACTGGAAGATGCGCGACCCGCAACTGCCCAAGAGCATCTGGTGGCTGACCGACGCGCAGTTCCTCGGCTTCCGGATCGTGCGCCCGCTGCAGGTGCCGCCGGCGAACCAGTTGCAGCAATATTGGACCAGCGGCGTCGAGCGCGAGTAGCGCCGAGCCGGCACGATGCGGGAGGTTTTGGGTGGCACGGCCAACGTGGCCATTCTGGGCGGCAACTTGCCGCCCAGCCCGTATGCGTGGCAACCGTACCCCTTCAGTGGCAGCTTCGGGCGTTCGACGGGCGGGCGGGTCGCCCGACCGAACGGGCCAGTGGCCAGCCCCACCCCGCATTCCATTGAATCGTTCCGGCGGCGTCCGTAGGTGAACTGCGCGGCGACGGCTGAACCCGCCGCCGTCGCGTTTGGACAAAGGCGCCACGGAGACAAGCCGCCCTGGGCAACCTGCTTGCGCGGGTCAGCGGCCCCGGTCGTCAGCCCCGCCGCCCATCCGCATCATCGCGCCCGGCCGCGTCTATCGCCGCGACA
>CAYNCT010000045.1:17202-24671 GCA_964396005.1 uncultured Verrucomicrobiota bacterium
CCCGCCGCCCGCGCCCTCGGCCCGCCGACGCCCTCACACCAAGGCTGCCACCGCGGCCACCGCCGCCAGCAGCCAGATCACCAGAACCGCGCGCACCTTGCTCAGGCCCCGCCGCACCAGCCGATGCGAGACATGGTTGGTGTCCCCCTCATAAAACGGCTTCCCCAGCCGCCACCGAATCACCACCACCCAGACCAAATCCACCAGCGGCACGGCCAGAATCAAGAGCGGGCTCAGGACCGCCAGGCGGACCGGGTGGTCGGTCGAGTAAAAGTCCGGGAGGATGGCCAGCACCGCCAGCAAGAAGCCGACGAGATGACTGCCCGCGTCGCCCAGAAACGCCGTGGCCGAGGGAAAGTTGTAGGGCAGGAAACCCAACAAGGCACCAAAGGCGAGGAAGGCCAGCAGCGCCACCAGATATTGCCCGCCGATGGCCGCCTTCAGACCAAACGCAACGGCCGCAATCGCCCCGACGCCGGCGCACAGACCGTTCATGTTGTCCAGGAAGTTGAAGGCATTGGTCACCGTGACGATCCACAACACGGTCACCGCCACGCTGAACGCCACGCTGGGCACGAACAGCGTCACGCGCACGCCGCTGGCCGCGACCAGCAGCGCGATCAACACCTGCCCGCCGAACTTGGTCGCGGGGCGCAGTTCGTAGCGATCGTCGAGCCACCCCAGGATCACCATGCCCAGGCAACCGCCCAACACCGCCGCCAGTTGCGGCCCGCGGCGTGCCAGCCCGTGGGCCACGGCGCCCTGCGTGGCCGCATCCAGCCAGCCCGCGCCGACCACGACCGCAGCCAGCAACAGGGGCAGCGCGAGCCCCGTGAACACCGCCAACCCGCCCGCCAGGGCAATCGGTTCCGCGTGAATCTTGCGATGGCCCGGATCATCCACATGGCCGACGCGCCGGCACCACGCGCGCCACAGCGGCAGCGCCGCGGCCGAAGCCGCCCCGCCGCCGACCAGGGCCAGCAGATAAACGTCGAGAGGAAACGCCACAGCGGCGCGAGTGTGGAAGAAACGCCGCCGGGTGGCCAGCCCGCTGCCCGCTGACCGTCCTGCATTCGAGCCGAGCCCCGTGGCTGCGATGGGCACGACTGCTTTCCGAGCGAAGGGGAATCGGCCTTCTATAGCGGAGTCTCTTCTGGCTCGCCATCCCTCGGCCGCCCGCGGTGCGCGCCCGCCCGGCAGTTCCCAGACCAGGCGCGCCGAGATCCGATCTCACCGCACAAACCGTTTGACACCACCCCGCAGAACAAGTACCTAGTCTTGCTTGTAATACCAGACCATTCAGGACCCCTCATTGCACGCCTTGGCATGCGCGACGGCTGGCATTTGGGCCATCCGCCGAGAAAGGGCACACGGGCTGCGGCAAGGGAACAGGGTAAACGAGGGGTCTCGAGGAACTGAAGGAGCGGGAGAGCCAAGGAGCTCCCGAGAAGCCTGGGTTACGACCCGCACAGCGAGTCTATGAGACAGATCCTTGTCCTGGCATCCGCCTGCCTGTTGCCCTGGAATTGGGAAGGCAGCGCATCGGTGTTCGTTGACATTACCCCCGGCACCGGGGCTCCTCCCGGTACCCTCGGGGGCTACGCGATGGGGGCGTTTCCGGCCGATCTTTCGGCCGAGGGCACCCTGACCAGTTCGTTGACCCCGCCGCCCGCCTTTCCCGGTTCGGGCAGTTTGGGTTTCACCACCGAGGTGGAGCACATGAAGGTCGGGTCGTGGTGGGATACCTGGAGCCACGGCTACCTCGGCAGCGTGTACTTCACCCCGGACCATCAGTTGCTGATGACCCTGCCGCAAGACACCCTCGCCTTCCACCTGTACATCGAGCCCAATCTCAAGGCGACGTTTGAATTCCAAGTGGATGCGTCGGCCACGACCGTGACGTTGGATATCGATGGCAATGGCGGCGCCCGCTACGTCGGTTTCTACAGCGACAACCCCCTTGATCCGCTGAAGTTCGTTTACATCCGGCAGACCACGATGGACGCCGATGGGTTCGCCGTGGGCGAGTTCGGAATCAACGTGCCCGAGCCATTAACCTCCGGCCTGGCGGCCGGTTTGGGCCTGGTGGCCTGGGCTGCGGCCCGGCGGCTGACTCGAACGTCACGGCGGGAATTCACCCGTCAGCCCTGACAGGAGGTCCCTCATGAACGCGACTGTGTACAAACGGATTCGCCTCTGGTTCGCGGCGGGCTTCATGAGTCTGCTCGCAGGGTCGTCCACCGTCCTGGGGGCGACTCAGGTGTTCACTTCACAGGCCGACTTCGACACCGGAACCTATTACGGTGTCAGCGGAGCGGGTAACCAGCTCGAGCTCATCACCACGGGCACCACCACCCTGCCTTTCTTCTGGGTGCCGAACGAAAACGAGACGGTCTCGAAGGTGGACACCACTACCGGCAAGGAACTGGGGCGGTATCACACCGGCCCGCCAGGATTCGACGGCGAACCTTCGCGGACGACCGTGGACATCCACGGGAACTGCTGGGTGGCGAACCGGTACGCCGGCAGCGTGCTCAAGATTGGGCTCTTCGAGGCCGGAGAGGGCGTTGACCGTAACGGCAATGGACTGATTGATACCTCCCAAGATGCCAATAATGACGGGAACATTGACGCCAGCGAGATGCTTCCTTGGGGACAGGACGAGTGCGTGATCGTCGAGGTTGTGCTAATCCCCGGACGCGCCGAAGGCCCCTTCGTGCCTGGAACGTACGCGGCGGGTTATGCTCACGACTGGACCTGGCCCGGTTTGCGTTCGGTGGCAGCGGATGCTCACGGGAACGTGTGGGTTGGGGGCTTGGGCTCGAAAAAATTCTATTACCTGCGCGGGACCGACGGCGCCATTCTGGCGCAGTACGATGTGGCGGCATCCGGCCACAAGGCGTACGGCGCGGTGATTGACCGCAACGGCGTGGTGTGGTCGTCCGGGCACGACTCGAACGGCATTCTGAAAATTGATACGGGCACTTCGCCCCCCACATTCAGCATCGTACCGCTGGGCCACTTCGTGTATGGGCTCGGGCTTGATCTGGACGGCCACCTGTTCGCCACCGGATGGGAGTCGCAGGCTCTGAGCCGGGTGAACACCGCCACCACCAGCAAGGATTGGACGAAGACCGGGCCTTACCAGGGGCGGGGTGTGGTGGTGACGGACGATGGGATTGTCTGGGCGGTGTCGTCGTACCACAACCGGGTGTACCGCTACGACCACAATGGCAATTACCTGAGCCATTTGAGCGGTTTCTCGACGCCCACTGGCATCGCCATTGACGCCAACGGCAAACTCTGGGTGTGCGACCTGGGCAGCGAGTACATCCGGCGAATCGATCCCGCGACTGCCGCGGTGGACTTGTCCAAACGACTTATCGGCAGCGGCGGGCACTACAGCTACAGCGACATGACCGGCGCGATCTCTCGCAGCGTCACCACCCGGATCGGTTCTTGGGTCGTGATCCTCGATGGCGGCGCCCCCGGCATCCCTTGGAACCAGGTCGCGTGGAATGCCACCGTCCCCCCGGGCACCACCTTGCAGGTCCGTGTACGGAGCAGTGAAACCGGCGCTCCGCCGTGGTCGCCGTGGGAGGAGGTCCACAGCCCGTTGGTCTCGACGCCGCCGGGCCGATTCCTCCAACTCGAAGTGAAGATGCAGATTCTCGCGGGGGACCTCTCACCGGAGCTGTACGACCTCACCGTCACTTACGACGCCTGTCCGCCACCGATGGCAGCATGCACTCCCAGCACCCGCGTCTCGAACAACGCCAGGTACTACCGCGAGTTGATCGCGAACAGCGACTGCTACCCGCCGCAGGACCTCAAGCTCTGGGTGGGTGACAGCCTGACGCCGGGCTTCGCCGCCGGCCCGTTCAAGGTCGGGGACGTCGTCCGAATCGCTCCGGCGACCATAGCTTCTGCGCGTCCGGGCAGATTCGGAGTCGCCGCCATCATCACCGTTCGCGGCGAGGCCCAGGTCTGGGCTGAGGACCCGCTGGGACAGATCACCGCGCCCAAAGTCACCTGCGGCTCGGAAAGGCTCCCGGGACCACGGCGGCCGACGAGCCCGGCACAGCGCAACCCCAGCCCACCGGGCGACTCGCTTTGAGCGCGCCTTGAGGCCAAAGGCGTGCTCGCGAGGTCTCTCGCAGTTCGTTCGCGCAACACAGCCCCGGCGCCAAACGCGCCGGGGCCTTTTTTTTGTTTCCCCGCCCGTCGGCTTTCAGCGCCGCGCAACCGCAGCGCGGAACGTTTCGGGCGCGGGATCACGAGAGGCTGGCATACGCTGCTCGCTCCTCGCCCGGCTGTTCCGCCACGCCGCCGGGTGGCCAGCCCGCTGCCCGCTGACCGTCCTGCGGCGCGCATCAGTCGTCGCGCTCCCGCCAGTTTCCCGCTTTCCGCCGGGGTGTCCGCTGACCACACTCGCCCACATGACTCCGAGCAAGCTCCGGCAGCCCCTCGCATGAACCTCGAACTTCGCGGCGTCAGCAAACGCTTCAGCGGCACCCGCGCGCTGGACCGCGTCTCCGGCGAGCTGGCTGCCGGGCAGATCGTGGCCGTCATCGGTCCCAATGGCGCGGGCAAGACCACCCTCTTGCGCTGTCTCGCCGGCGTGGCCGCGCCCGACGACGGGCTGATCCTGTACGACGACCAGCCCTTCTCGCGCGGCCGTCTGGATCTCCGCCGCCGCCTGCACTTCCTACCCGACTTCCCGTTCCTCTTCTGGGAGAACACCCTCCTCGAGCATCTGGGGCTGGTCCTCCGCCTGTACGGCGTCGAGCCCCGGGAGCGGGAGGACATCGCGCTCGAATTGCTGCGCGACTTTGACCTGTTGCCCCTGGCCGTCGCGCCTCTCGGCAATCTCTCGCGTGGTCAAGTGTACAAGGCCGCGCTGGTCATGCTCATGACGGTGGATCCCGAACTGTGGTTGCTGGACGAACCCTTCGCCTCGGGCATGGACCCGCACGGGATTGACGCCTTCAAACGCCGCGCCCGCGCTGCCGCCACCCGCGGACGCACCGTCCTCTTCAGCACGCAGTTGCTCGACCTTGCCGAACGGTTCGCCGATCGCGTGTGCATTCTGCACCGCGGCGAACTGCGCGCCTGCGAAACCACCGCCGCGCTCCGCGCCCGCGCTTCCGGGGACGGCGGCACGCTCGAACAGATCTTCCGCGAGTTGCGGGCTGAATCCCCGTGAACCTCCGCGACCGAACATGGGAAAAGTCCTTCCGGCGCCGGGTACGCCAGACACTGCGGGCCGCGCCGGCGCTGTGGAAGGAGTACCGACGCAGCCGCCCCCGCTGGTGGCGGCGTTCCGTGCCGTCCCACTGGCTGGCGGTACTGGCGTTCGCCGGTTTGAGCGCGGGAGCGGTCGCACGACTGAGCGCGGAGCAAAATCACCCCGAAGCGACCTTGGCGGTGCTCGCGTTTTGGTTTGTCGGCACGGCGGGTGCGGGTGTTCCCTGGATACTCGGAAAACTCTACGACCCGATCACCGTCACCGCCCTGTACCATCTCCCGCTACCGGACGAAGACATCTTCCGTGCCCGCTGGCGCGCCGCGTGGCGAGCCGCCCTGGCGTGGGCACCGGTGTACTCGGGCGTGGGGTTGGTGCTGGCGGGAGCGTTCGGGACCGCCTGGAGCGCGCAGCTCGTCTGGCTGCTGCTGCCCGCCGTCCAGTTTCTGCTGGCGATGGTGCTGGCGTTGCACCTGGCCGCCTGGGCGCCGCAATTCCGTCGCTGGTGCCTGGCGGGATACGTCGGGGCGCTGGCCCTGCTTTTCGGTTCGCCAGCCGCTGCGGCATGGCTGGAGCCGTTGGTGACCTCGGCGCCATGGATTCCCCCGTTCGGCTGGCTGAATCACTGCGTCGCGCGCGTCCTGCTGCACGGCGACTGGTTGGCCCTGGCGCTGTTGCTGCCCATCGCGGCCCTGGTGGCGGGCGCGACGTTTTCCTGGCAGCGCCTCCGGGCAAGCTACCACCTCGCCGAACCGGATTGTGCGCCCGGGGCGGATGAAACGTCTGCGCACCGGCCCGCGCTCGGCTCGGGGGAACCGGCGGAACTGGTTCGCTCGCTCACCGGTCGTGGCCCGGCGGAGACCATCGTGGAAGCGGGCTGGGTCGAGCGGCTCGTGTTCCGTTGGTGGACCCCGCGCGAGCGGGTGGTGGCGGGGTTTTGGACCGCGCCGCAGCCGGGTTGGTCCAGGAGCTTCCGCCGGCTGGCGTGGACGTTCCTGCCGGCGCTGGCGGCGCTCCTGCTCTTCGCGGAGGTCCATGGCTTCATTGTGGTGCTGGGAATCGTCCTGCCGCTCCTGACCGGCGCGCCCCTGTTGGGTGGCGCCTGGCGGGGACTCTCGAGCCGCCCCGCGGGCGGACGGTTTTCCCCGATGTACGCGCTGTACCCGATCGGTTTCTGGGAAGCCTTCCGCGTCATGCTCAAAGCCAACTGCCTGCGGCTGGGGTTGGCCGTGCCATTCGCCCTGGCGCTGGCGGCCGCGGCCGCCTGGCGGCTGACCGGCTCGGTGGAACCGGGCCTGGTGGCCGGCCTCAAGGCGATCGCGCTCTGGCTCGGCCTGCAGCCGGTGGTGACCACGTTCCGTCTGGCCGAGGCCACCAATGACACCGAGCGCCTCCGACTCGGGCACATCTTCCTGTTGGTGCCGCTGCTGCCGGTCCTGCTCGGGGGTGGCTTCGGGCTGTTTCTGAGCGAGACCCCGGGGGCCGTGGTGACGAGTTGGACCTGTGCGACCGGCGCGAGCCTGGTGCTGACCGTGGCGTACGCGCGCGGCTGGGCCCGGGGCCGTTTTGACCTCCTCAGCGCCCGGGGCGCCGACAGCTTCGATTTTTCGGAATAGGGGCGGGACCCCCGCGTCAAAGCAGCCGCCATTCAACCGGTAATTGCCACGGCTGGCTCGACGCTTGACCGCGGGTCAGCGTACCCTTCGCCTCGTCATGGCAGGGATCGAACCTGGCGCTGTGCTGGCCAGCTTCCGCTGGACCCGCCTGCGCTGCGCCGTGCGGAATCTCCACGCCGACGACGCCCGCGAACATCCGCTCTGGATCCTGCACAGCCTGCTGATGTTCGCGATGCCTCCCGAGGCGAAGGACGGCCGCAGCCGCTTCACCTTCCGCCCCTTGGTTGCCTGCGGGGAAACCATCCAGCGTGACCAAGTGTACCCGTTGGAAGTCCTCTTTCCCGGCGACGACCTCACGCTGCCCCGGACCTGTGCCGAAGGTTTGGAGCAACATTTGGCCGACCCGCGTCATCACTTCGCGTTGGTCGGGCTGGAGCCGCCCCAGGTCCGCTGTCTGGATGACCTGGAGCAAACGTCGCCCCCGTGGCCGGAGGACCTGGACGAGGTGTGTCTGGAATTCCAGACCCCCCTAGCCTACACGCCGGCGCACCCGGCGCGCCCCGCCCGGCTGGATGCCCCGCAACTCGGCGCCCTGTTGGCCCACCGGA
>CAYNCT010000046.1:0-24267 GCA_964396005.1 uncultured Verrucomicrobiota bacterium
GCCTGACGCCGCTGGTGGTCGGACTGACAATCGTGGCGTACGGCACCAGCATGCCCGAGCTGATCGTCAGCTCGAAGGCGGCCCTGCTCGGCCGGGGCGACATCGCGCTGGGCAACGTCGTGGGCTCAAACATTTTCAACCTGGGCGTGATTCTGGGCCTGGCGGCGGTGATTTGCCCGATGAAGGTGCAGTTCCAATTAATCAAGCTGGACACACCGGTGATGATCGCCGTGACGCTGCTGTTTTGGGGGATGTTCGCGGACGGGACCATTGGTCGGCCGGAGGCGGCGTTGCTCTTCGCCGGCGTGGTGCTGTACACCGTGGGCAATCTCTGGCTCGCCCGGCGGGAGGCCAACGCGCAGGTGGATTCGGAGTTTCGCGAGGCCATGCCGCCGACCAGCCGGCACTGGGCGCTGGATGTCGGGTTCATCGGGGCGGGGCTCGCGCTGTTGGCGGTGGGATCGCGGCTGCTGGTGGACAGCGCCACCGCGCTGGCACGGGGCTGGGGTGTGAGCGAGGCGGTGATCGGCCTGACCATTGTCGCCGCCGGCACGAGCATGCCGGAGCTGGCGACCTCCGTGGTTGCGGCGCTGAAAAGGCAACCGGACATCGCCGTGGGGAACGTGGTGGGATCCAACGTGTACAACCTGCTGGGCATTTTGGGCGTCAGCGGCCTGCTGACGCCGCTGGAGGCGCCCGGCCTGCGGTCGCTGGATCTCTGGGCGATGACCCTCTTCGCGCTGACGTTGCTGCCCATCCTCTGGAGCGGTCTGGTGGTGAAACGCTGGGAGGGGGCCGCCCTGCTCGGCGGCTACGGCGTGTACCTGGCCCTGCTGTGGCCCAAGTGAACCCAGAGCCCGCGTCGTGACCTTCGCCCTGTTCATCGCCCTCGGTCTGCCGCTGCTACTCGGCCCGTGGCTCGGGCCGCTGGGGCGGATCCTCGGCCGCCGCGTGGGCTGGGTCGCGCTGGCCGCGCCGGTCCTCACCACCGCCGCCCTGCTCTGGTTGGCCCTGGAGGTGGGGCTGCCCGGCTCGCGCGTGGTGGCGTGGCCTTGGATTCCTTCGCTGGGCATCAATCTGTCGTTTCTGCTGGACGGGTTGTCGCTCTTCTTCGCGCTCGTGGTCAGCGGCATGGGGGTGCTGGTGTTCTGGTACGCGAACTTCTACCTCGACGACCAGTATCAGCACCACGGCCGGTTCTACGCCTATCTGACCTTGTTCATGGCGGCGATGCTTGGAACGGTGCTGGCCAACAACCTGATGCTCCTGTTTGTGTTCTGGGAGCTGACGGGCATCACCTCGTTCCTGTTGATCGGCTTCCTGCACGAGGAGGCATCTTCGCGCGTCGGGGCGCGTCAGGCGCTGCTGGTGACGGGCTTCACCGGGCTGCTGTTGCTGGCGGGTGTGTTGATGACACGGCAGGCCGGCGGCTCGTTCGATCTGGACGTGCTGCTGCGCGAAGGGTTGCCCGCCGGCGAACACCGTGGATGGCTGACGGCGGCGCTGTGCTTGATGCTGCTGGGCGCATTCGGCAAATCCGCGCAGTTTCCCTTCCACTTCTGGCTGCCAAACGCGATGGCGGCGCCCACGCCGGTCAGCGCCTATCTGCATTCGGCCACGATGGTGAAGCTCGGGGTGTTTCTCTGCGCGCGACTGTTCCCGCTGTTTAACGAATCCGCCATTTGGGCGCCATTGCTCTCGTGGATCGCCTTTGGCACCATGCTGCTCGGCGCGGTGCTGGCGCTGCAATCGCACGACCTCAAGGCGATTCTCGCCTTCTCCACCGTGAGCCAACTGGGCTACCTGATCGGTTACTACGGTCTCGGGCCGGCCCGCGGCGTGGAGTATGACTACCTGCACACCCTGAACCACGTGTTCTACAAGGGGAGCCTGTTCATGATCGCGGGGGTGGTCATCCACAGCACGGGGCTGCAAGACATCCGCCAGCTTGGGGGATTGGGGCGCCGGCTGCCGTGGCTGGGCGCGGCGTGCGCCATCTCGGCAGCAACCATGGCGGGCGTCATCGGCACCACCGGTTTCCTGAGCAAGGAGCTGATGCTCAAGGAAATCTTCGAGGCGATGCGGCCGCACGGCGCGCTGGGCAGTTACGCCGCCGGCTGCGTGCTGGTGACCTCGGTGGTCAAGGTGGCGTTCGCGGCGCGCTTCTTCACCAACATTTTCCGCGGTCCGGAACCGCCGGCCGTGAAGGCGCACTTCCACGCGCCGCCGCTGGCACTGCAAATGCCGGCGTTTCTGCTGGCGGCCGCCGCGGTGGTCTTCGGCCTCGCGCCGATGCTGCTTGATGCGCCGCTGCACGCGGTGGCGGTCCCGGGGCTGCATCATCCCGCCGATCACCTCGCGGTCTGGCACGGGGTGACGCTGGAATTGATCGTCAGCACCGGCGTGCTGGTGTTGGGCGCGGCGCTTTACGGGTTCGGGCAGCGCACGCAGTGGCGCTGGGCGCGGATCCCGCCGGCGCTCCGGTTCGACGGCTTTTTCGAGGCAGGGCTGGGCGGGTTCTCGAAGTTCACCAAGGGGCTCACCCGCGGACTGCAAGCGGACCGCCCGGTGAACTATCTGCCGCTGGTCCTGGGTTTCGCGCTCTTGCTGGTGGGCGGCTGGACGGTTCGGGCGCTGGTGCTTGAGGGGCGCCTGTTCGACGGACTGGTGCCGGCGGCGGGCGGGCCGGGGGACTGGCTGCGCGCCTTCGCGGCCACGCTGATCGCGCTGGCGGTGGTCGGCGCGGTGCTGCTGCGCCGATGGACGACCCAGCTCATTTCCCTTTCGATCGCCGGCTTTCTCACCACGTTCTATTTCGTGCTGTACCGGGCGCCGGACCTGGCGCTGACGCAGATCCTCGTCGAGGTGGTGACGTTGATTCTGGTGCTGGTGTTGCTCGGGCGATTTCCGCGTTCCGCCGAACGCGGCGAGGAAACGTGGCGGCCCCCGCCGTGGCGCCGCGCCCTGAACCTGGCGCTTGCCGTCGGGATGGGCGGATTGATGACCGGCCTGGTGCTGTGGGTGAACGCCCGTCCGGCCGACCGGAGCATCGGCGACTGGTTCCCGGCCCACACGGAGGAGCTGGCGGCGGGGACCAACGCGGTGAACACGATCCTCGTGGACTTCCGCGGCTTCGACACGCTGGGCGAAATCACGGTCCTGCTGATCGCCACCCTGGGCGCACTGGGCCTGATGATGCGCTACAAGCGCACGCCCGAGGAATACCGCCAGGGCCCGCTGGGGCCGGCGGGCATGGGATTGCATCACCCGGAGAAGGAACCATGACCGGCCCGCAGTCCTACATCTTCGAACGGCTGGCGCGCGTGGTGTTTTTCCTGGTGAACATGCTCGCGCTCTACCTGCTGTTGCGCGGGCACAATCTGCCGGGCGGGGGCTTCATCGCCGGCCTGGCCTCGGCGATTTCGCTCATTCTCCTGAGCCTGGCGCTGGGGGTGGTCGCCATGCCCCGCATCCTGCGGTTCGATCCGGTGCGCCTGGCCGCGGCGGGCCTGTTGCTGGCGATCGCGACCGGGGCCGCGCCGCTGGTCCTGGGCCGGCCCTTCCTCGAACATTTTCACACGCACTGGCCGGCGGTGCCGTTGCTGGGCGAACTTCACGTGGGCACGCCGCTGCTCTTCGATTTGGGCGTGTACCTGCTGGTGGTGGGCATCACCTGCAAACTGATTTTCGTGTTCAGCCAGTCCGCGCAAGGGTTGCGGGCTTTGGTGGCCGAGGAGGAACGGCGCTACAGCTCGCCGTTGGAGCAACCCCTCGAGGGGCCCGCCGCGCCGGGCGACGGAAAGGAGCCGGGCCATGCAGATTGAAACCGCGCTGCTGGTCGGGGTGTTGTTCGCGTGCGCCACCTACCTGATCCTCCAAAACAGCTTCGTGAAGATCCTCTTCGGCTTCATGGTGCTCTCGAACGCGGCCAATCTCGTCCTGCTGAGCATGTCCGGCGCGCCGGATGGCCGGGCCGCGCCCATCGCCGGCCGCGCGGCCGGTCCGGTGGTGGATCCGCTGCCGCAAGCGCTGATCTTGACCGCCATCGTGATCGGCTTCGGCGTGACGGCCTACCTGGTGGTGCTGCTCTACCGCCTCTTCCTGGACCAAAAGACCACCAACGCCGCCGAATTGTACGCGGACCAGGACACCTCCGAACACACGTGATGATCGCCGCTGCCCCGGGCGCCCGAACGCCCGGCCGCCTGCCATGCACCTCGCCCTCCAGCCCCTGCTGCTCCCGCTGCTGACGGCGGTGGCGCTGCTGTTCTGGGGCCGGCCCTCGTGGGGGCGGCGGACGTTCGCGGCGGTGTCCGCCGGCGCGCAACTGGCGGTGGCCTTGGCGCTCCTGGCCCTCGCGGACGCGGGCGGTCCGTTGGTGGTGCCGATGGGGAACTGGGCCGCTCCCTACGGCATCGTGCTGGTGGTGGATTTGCTGACGGCGATCATGCTCGGCCTCTCGAGCTTCACGGCGCTGGCCACGCTGCTCTACGGCTTCTTCGAGCTGGGGCCGCGCGTGGAACATCCGCTGCGCCTGCCGCTGGTGCAGTTCCTGGTCGCCGGCATCAACCTGGCGTTTCTTACCGGCGACCTGTTCAACCTTTTCGTGGCCTTCGAGGTCATGCTCATCGCGTCCTATGCGCTGCTGACGCTCGAGGCGGACGACTGGGACGTGAAGCAGGCCTTCCCCTACCTGGCAGTGAATCTGGTGGGCAGCACGCTGTTTCTCTGCGGCGCCGGCTTCGCCTACCGGCTCTTCGGCACGCTCAATTTTGCGGACATCGCCCTGCGCGCCCGCGAGCTGAGCGGCGACCCGCGCGTCACCGCACTGGCGCTGTTGCTCCTGGTGGTATTCGGGCTGAAGGCGGGCGTCTTCCCGCTGTACTGCTGGCTGCCCAACAGTTACCCCATCCTGCCGGCGCCGGTGGCCGGCCTGTATTCGGGCATGTTGACCAAGGTGGGCGTTTACGTGCTGCTGCGGATGCTGGGCACGGTGCTGCCGCATGATTTGACCGGGCTGCACACGCTGCTGGCCTGGCTGGCAGGCGCCACCATGATCCTGGGCGTGCTGGGCGCGATCTCGCGCAACTTCATCCGCGGCATTCTGAGCTACCACATCCTCAGCCAGATTGGATTCATGGTCCTGGCCATCGGCCTGTTCACGCCGTTTGCCTTCGCCGCCTGCATCTTCTACATCATCCACCACATCATCGTGAAATCCTCCCTGTTCCTGATCGGAGGCACGGCGGCGCTGCTCAACCGCACGGACAATCTGGATCGCATGGGCAATCTCTGGCGGCAAACGCCGCTGCTGGGGGTGCTGTTCCTGCTCCAGGCGCTGTCGCTGGCGGGCCTGCCGCCGTTGAGCGGGTTTTGGGGCAAGTACGCCATCCTCGTGGTGGGCCTCGAGCAGCGGGAATTCGTTCTGGTGGGGCTGGCCATCGTCGCCAGCATTCTCACGCTGTTCAGCATGTTGAAGATCTGGAACGCAGCGTTCTGGGGCACCTCCGAGAACTGCCAAGTCAGCGTCGGCGATCGGCGCTGGCTTCAGATGAGCCGGGTCATTGCGGGCATGGTCGTGGTGTCGCTCGGCATCGGGCTGGGCGCCGAGGGCGTCTTCCGCGTCGCCTCGCGGGCGGCGGCCCAGACGCTGGATCAGGACGCCTACGCCCGCGCGGTCTTCAGTGTCATGGCGAAGGGGGCGCCGGCCGGGCCGTGAAAGCACTGGCGCTCAACCTGGTCCTCGCCACGCTCTGGCTGCTGCTGGGCAGCCGCCGGACGACCGCCGACTTCGTGATCGGTTTCCTGGTTGGGTTCGCCGGGCTGAGCGCGTTCAGCGCCGTGTTGGATACCGGCGATTACCCGCGGCGCGTCTGGGCGCTGCTCCGGTTTGCCGCCGGGTTCCTCCGCGAGTTTGTACTGGCCAATTTCAGTGTGGCCGGCCGGGTGTTGTTCGGCGCCAACGCCACCTTGCGCCCCGACTTCCTGACCTACGACGTCACCGGTCTGACCCGCGGCGAAATCCTTGTCCTGAGCTACTGCATCACGCTCACGCCGGGCACCACCACTGTGCAGATCGCCGACGATTTCCGCACGCTCACGCTGCACGCGCTCGATGCCAGCGATCCCGACGCCCTGCGCCGGGGCATTGACGAACGCTTGCGCCGGCCCCTGCTGCGACTGACCCGATGATCCCCTTCGCGCTCCCCCTCTGTTTCGGCCTGCTGACGGCCGCGGTGCTGCTCGGCCTCGCGCGGCTGGTCCAGGGACCGACGGTGCTGGACCGGATTCTCGCCTTCGACCTCATCGCCACGAGCATCGTGGGCATGATCGTGCTGCTCAGCGTGCAGTGGCGGACGGCGCTGTACCTCGAGCTGATTCTGGTCTTCTCGCTGCTGGGTTTTGCCGGCACGGTGGCGTTCGTCTTTCACCTGCACCGCACCGTGCCGGACCCGCCGCCGCCCGTCCCCGCCGCGCGGCCAGCGGCGCCCAGCACCCGCGATCCCGGCCCATGACCGACCTGCTCGCCCTCTCGCTGCTATTGTTTGGCGCCGGCTTCATCCTGATCGCCGCGATCGGTGCGGTGCGCCTGCCCGACGTGCTCTGTCGCTCCCACGCCGTGGCCAAGGCCAGCACGCTGGGAATCTTTTCGATGCTCCTGGGACTCTGGCTCGAACTCGGGACCGGGGCGGTCGGGCTGAAGATCATCCTCGCGATACTTTTCCAGGTGACCACCATTCCCGCCGCCGGCCATCTCGTCAGCCTGCTGGCGAAGCAAAAAGACCTGCCCCGTTGGCGGCCACCCGCCGCGCCAGCCTCCGGCCGCAGCGGCGCAGCGCGCGACAACTGACGCCCCCTCCGCGCCGCCCCTGCGGACGCCCGGGGTCCGCGCAGACCCCGGAGGTCCCGGGCAAACTCGCCAGCCAGCCGGCCGCGGGGTAGGTTTCGCGCCGTTATGAACTCCGACCGTTTCACCGCCGTCACGGATCGTTACCCGGCACTGCGCGTTGCCATCCTCGGCGACTTCTGCCTCGACCGCTACCTGGAGATTGACCCCGGCCGGGCCGAAACTTCCATCGAGACCGGCCTGCCCGTTCACAACGTGGTGCAGGTCCGCGGCCAACCCGGCGCCGCCGGCACCATCCTGAACAATCTGGTGGCCCTGCGCGTCGGCACCTTGTTTCCGCTCGGTTTCTGCGGCGAGGACGGCGAAGGCTACGAACTCCAACGCGCTCTGGCGGGCTTGCCGGGCGTGCGCCTCGACCATTTCGTGGTGACTCCGGACCGACGCACGTTCACCTACTGCAAACCGCTGTTGATCCGGCCCGCTCGCCCGCCGGAAGAACTCAACCGGCTCGACACCAAGAACTGGACGCCCACCCCGGCCGCGGTGGAACGGCAGATCATCGCCGGGCTGCAGGCGGTGAGCGCTGCCGTGGACGCCGTCATCGTGCTGGACCAGGTGGGACTCGCCAACACCGGCGTGGTCACCGCCAACCTGCTCGCGGCCGTCGAGGGGTTGACCCGTCAGCGCCCGGACTTGCGAATCGTCGCGGACAGCCGGCGCGGGTTGCAGGGCTTCCCACCGGTGACCTTCAAGATGAACGCCGCCGAACTGGCCGCCCTGACCGGGGGCAACCCTTCGGCCGACCTCGCTACCATCCAGCAACAGGCGGCGGCGCTGGCGCGGAAGAATGGCCGCGACGTGTTCGTCACCCTCGCCGAGCGCGGCATCGTGGGCGCGTCCGCCGAAGGCACCCTCGCGCACGTGCCGGCGCTGCCGGTGCGCGGCGCGATTGACATCGTGGGCGCGGGCGACGCAGTCACGGCCAATCTCACGGCGGCCCTCGCGGCGGGCGCCACTGGTCGCGAGGCCATGGAACTGGCCATGGCGGCCGCGTCCCTCGTCATTCATCAACTGGGCACCACGGGTACCGCTTCGGTGCCGGCCATCCGCCAATTGCTGGGGCTGACGTGAGAGCGGGGTGCATTTCACTTTTTGAACAACCCTCACCATTCTCGGGATTTTCGCCGCTCAGAGCTGCGGGAATGTTGAGGGATAACGGCGTTACGCTGGGCATTCGGTTGGCGACGCTCAAAAAGTGAAATGCGCCCGTGAGAGCGGGGGCGGTTTTCCCGCGGTTGACGGCGGGCGAAGGCAGGAGTAAGCCCGGGAATTGCAGCCGATGACGGTTTTCCGGTAACGTGTCGGGGTGGGATTCCGCGCCACTGGGCTGAACAGGCGACGGGGGAGAGCCGTGCTGGCATCGGCCATCGGGATATCGGGTCCCAGCATTGAGGCGGCCGGGGGGAGCCGCCGGATCCGGTTCCGTGAGCCGAGCGACTGCTCGGAAGGTGAGGAGATGGCAATGAAAGCGATGGAGGCGAAGGTGGGCGCGGTGGATGTCGCCCTGGCCAGGGTCTGCGTCAACTGCACGATCTGTCGGCGGGCGCGGCGAAAACAACGCGGATTGGCTTATCTCCTGGTGCGTCAGGTGGAGGAACGCATCTGCCCGTTTTGCCGGGCTTACGAACGGGTGTACGGACGCAAGGCCCACGAAACGGTTGCGCGCGGCTGATTCGCGGCCGCCGCCATTCGGGACGCCCGGCCGGCGTCGTCCCGACGCATCACGGGAGGCAGCGGACAGCGCGAAGACTGCGGCCGTTGCCGAATCAAATCGCCTGTAACCAACCGGGCCACGCCGGTGACCTGGAAGGCAGTCAAACGACCGCAATCATGAAACCCAACCCCTGGTCTCTCGGCGTAATTGGCCTGTGTCTGCTCGCCGTGGTGGTGCAAAGCGTCCGGCTCGCCGCGCGGGATCGCTCGGCACGGGAACAGCAGGCGCGGCTCGAACAGGCCGAGTCCGCCACGCGCTCCGCCCGGGAAGCCCTGAGCGCCGCGCAGGCGGAGCTGACGCAGCTCCGCGCCGACGGCGAAGCCCTGCGGCTGGAAGTGGCCGAGTTGCGCGGGCGGCTCAACAGCGCGGCCCGGCAGACGGCGTCCGCTTCAAACCCGGGTCCCGGCGACGCCGCGCCAGCCGGCCGGCGGAATCTGCGCGAGCGCGGCGCCTTCGGCCCGCCCGCGGGCCGTCAGGATACCCTGATGCGCGGCGTGGTGGACGGCCGGCTCAATCTGATTCGCGAGCGGCTCAATCTGTCGCCCGAGCAGGAGGAGGGCGTCCGGGCGGCGATGGACGAGGCGTTGCGCACCGGTCTGGAGCATCTGCGGCGGCTGCGCGACGGCGAGGCGACGTACGACGACGTGCCCACGCTGCAGGAGTGGACCAAGGCGCTCGAGGATCAAATCCTGGCGGGTCTGACGCCGGAACAACAGGCGGCCTACGAGCAGTATCGGCAGGCGGAACAACAGGGCAACGCGCGCATGGCGGCCAACACCGAGCTGCTGCTGGTCCAGGGCAGCCTCGGGCTCAGTCCGGAGCAGCAGGACGCCATGTTCTCCGTGCTCTACGACCAGTCGCTGCGCGGCATGGACACCGATCCGCAGGCCCACGTGGGTCGCCCGCGGGACCCGGTCGCCGCCCTCGACTGGGAGGCGGCGCAAAAGCGGCAGGCCCTCCAGGGCGTGCTGACCCCCGCCCAAATGGCCAACTACGAGCGGCTCCAGAATTCGTACCGCGACATGGTCGGCCGCTTTCTGCGTCCGCCGGGCAGCGGGGGTAATGCCCGCCCACCGTCACCGTAAGCACGAGAGTGGTTGGCGGCCCGTTCAGGGAACAAAGATCCGGTGAGCGCCGAGCGCGGCGGGCCGGAGCGCCTCATTGAGCCGGAGCGGATCGGCGAAGCCCTGGACCGACCCGTCGCCGAAGGCCACGTTCCCGTTGCCTCGGTGTAGCTCCGGAGTCCAGCCCAGGACCGGATTCGTGCCCAAGGTCAGCACGCCGGACGGAACCGGCAAGCCGTTCGCGGAAAGGTGGCGATCCCCGGCGAGGACCACCTCGCCACGCTCGACACCGTCAGCATTCAGGAAATAACTCAGGTTCGAGACGGCGAGGGCGCCGAAGCCGGAGGCTGGCGCGCGACGGTCGTTGGGACACACGAGCAGCTTCGGCACTACCAGCTCGTTTGACAGCCGGCGCAATCGCCCCACGTACTCGCGCTCCCAGCCAGGGCCGGAATGCCAGCCGTTGGTCGAGACCACCGGGAAGCGGTTCTGCCAATCGTTCGCGTAGAGACGAAAGGCCAGCGAAACCTGCTTGAGGTGGCTGACACAGCTCAGCCGCGCAGCACGGGTCATTGGCCGGTAGAGCGACGGCAGAATCACGAGCGCCAGGATGCCGAGGATGGCGACGATCAAGACCACCTCGATCAGCGTCAGACCGCGATGGGGAAGGACGGGGGCGAGGAGGTTTTCACAAGCAAAAGGGTCGCGGCCGGACGACCAAAAGTAAGCGCTCACTCAACGGCCGCAGGTTGGAGCACCCGCGCGATCTCGTTCAGGAACAGCCGCCGTAGCGCATCGTAGCCACGTTCATTGGGATCCTCGAGGTTGGCATGGTACCAATAGTGCGGATCCCCGCTCTGGCAAAACGGCCGCCAGAATTGCGCGCAATGAATGCCGTGTCCGAGGAACGCGGCGTGAATGTCCACGAGATGCACCCGCGAATGGCGCGCGGCACACTCGGCGATCACCTGGTTGTAGGCCGCGTGGATCTCCATTCCCTCCGGCCAGCGCGGCAGGCGCGCCCGGTGAATGTCGCCCACGCCATCGGTCGGGTCGTAGATGTTGGCCAGGAAGACGTGGCAGCCGCCGGGGAAGGCGTTGGTGATGGTTGCCACCATTCCGTCGAGGCGGAGGCGGAAGTTTTCGATCCACGGGCGGGCCGCGGCCAGGGTCGCCCCGTACATCGCGCCTTCGACCGGTGGGGTGCGACCGTAGTTGTGGATGAGGTCGTTGCCGCCGGTGGTGAGCAGCACGAGGCCCAGGACGTTGGTCGTGTGGCGCTGGAGCTTGGGCAACTGCGACCGCACGTGGTGCAACGAAGTGCTGCCGTTTACGGCCAGATTCGTGACGCGCAGTTTTGGCAGAACCCGGCTGAGGCAGACGCCTTGCAGCTCGCCAAACTCCTCCGGGGGATTGCGCACCAACCGCTCGAAGTACGAGTGCCCCGGTCGCGCGCCAAAGCCGGCGGTGATGCTGTCGCCCATCCCCACGAGGAACACCTCGCGCGAGCTCCACATTCGCGCGAAGGCGGTTCGATCCACCGGCGGTCCGGCCGGGCCCGTGCCGGTCGGCCAGCGCAGCCAGAAGTGCCAGTAGGCCAGCGCGGCGAGCACCACCACGGCGGTGATGCCGAGGGTCCCGGCCGCGAAGCGCGCCCAACGGCGACGGTTGGTTGGCGGTGTCATCAACGCACGATTGGACCGACGGCCGCCGCTTTCGTCACGCTCCCTGAGCCGTGAGGGAATCATTCGGGCGGCCCGGTGAGCCGTCCTTCAACACGAAGACCGAAGGCGGATTCACAGAAGGTAACGAAGCCAACGAAGGGAGAATGGCTTCCACCGGAATGGGGCGGTCAGGAAAAGTGCCCGGAGGAGAATCCCGTTCCCGTTGCTCCTTCGTTCCCCTCGGGGTCATCTGTAAAACGACCGTTGGAGTTCGGATTCAAGACTCTTCCGAGTCGTTCGCCGCCCGGCGTATCGGGCCCGGCTACCGCCCCAACCCACCGAGCCGCCAGGCCTCCGAGCCGTCCGCTCGCCACTCGTCAGCATACAAACCGATCTTCGCGAACGGGATATGGCCGACCCCCAGCTTCTCCGCCTCGGCCGCGGACCAACGCAGCCGTCCATCCGGCCCTTCGAGCAGCTCGGTGCCATCAGGAAACTCCCGGTTGCCGATGCTCTCCGTGCCGGCCGGAGCGCGAAGGAACAACTTCTCACAGCGCAACGCGACGTTGCTCCGAGTCGTGTTAACGTCGTGGCCCTCGGCCAGGTTGGCGAGGGCGGGGTAACGCCGCAGGTAGAGCTCGCGATCAATTGCCGGCGCCTCCCATGTCCTGGCGACGAACTCACGCCATCGTTTCTCGCCCCACGGCGTGAAGCTCACGGCCGCCGCTGTGTCCACGAAAAGGTTGCCTTCAATGAGGTTCTCCTTGCCCCCGTGGATCTGGACGCCGCCGAAGTGGGTGTCGCCCACGCCGCACCGCTGAAAGATGTTGCCCTCGACCCGCACGCCGCAGATCGCGTCATCGAGGCGGATGCCCGCCCGCATGCCGTGTTCCACCGGACCGCGCGCGTCCCAGGCGCCAAGGTGATGCCAGTAGTTGTGGCGGTACACGTTGCCGCGGTAGGTCGGGTTGCCAAACATGTCCACCGCGCCCTGGTCGTCCGATTCAAGCACGACGCGGTCGGCCTCATTCAGTTCGATCCAATGATCGTTGCCCTCCACCCGCAGCGCGCTGCTGGCGATGTGGTGAAACAGGTTGTGCCGGATGCGGGCACCGACCCCGTCCACCCAAACGCCCGGCGTGTAGGTGTGATCAATCCGGGAGAGGTGGTGGATATGGCAGTTCTCGACGAGGTGATTGCCCGGCGTAAGGGTCTTGCGATCCCCACCCACCAGGACCACCCCGCCCCGGCCCAGGGTGTGAACGTCGCATGACTGCAGCGCGTGATCGCGCCCGCCGCGAATCTCGACCCCGTTGCCGGCCATCTTCCGGACCGTGCAGCCCTCGAAACGAACGTCCGCGCCGCCCCGCACGCGAATGCCATCGGCCGCGCCGCATTCCCAAAGCAACCCGCGAAAGCGCAGGTGCGCCGCGTCCTCCACCGCGAGCAGCGGAAAGGCCGCGACCGACAACTCCACCCGCGCCGTGGCCAGGTCGGTCCGCGGAAACAGGAACACCCGGCCGCCCGCGCGGTCGAGGTACCACTCCCCGGGCGCGTCGAGTTCGGCGAGGACATTAACCACGTGGTACCGCTGGCCTTCCCGGTAGCCGTACCGGTGCCCCGGCCGGGCGAGGGTTATTTCGCGCTGCTCCGGATCAATCCGTTCGATCTTCTCGTACGAGTCCGCCCAGTCCCAAAACCAGTAGCCGTACAGCCAGGCGTCGGGCTCGCCCACCCAACGGGCCGGGCGGTCGCCTTCGAAGCGGAAACGCCCTTCCGGCGTGCCCGGCTTCCCATCCCACGCTGGCAGCGTGAGCGGGCCAGAAACCGGGCCGGTCCTCACAAATCCCTCGTTGGGCCAGCGCGCCAGCGTCATGGGTTCGTCGTTCACGTACAGTTCCATCGCCGGGTGGGTGCGAAACTCGCGGCCGCTGCTAAAACCGCCCAGGACGAAGGGAATGACCTGGGTAATGCCCGCAGCGGCGAGGTCGGCGGCCCACACCTTGCCCCGAACTTCCGCCGGCAACCGCGCCAGGGCCGCCGCATCCTCGACAAGCTTAAACGGCCCCAGCCGGGCGCCGCCGGTGAACCGCGGCACCCCGCCGCCCGCCGCGCGATACACGACGGGCGCGGTCGCCGTCCCGGAATCTTCGGCGGTCAGCCTGAAGCTTTGGGTCACCGGATAGGTCCCGGCGCGGATCGCGACCTCGACTCCGCCGGCGGGCAGATCGCCGCGCCGCTTCCTCGCCCGGATTTCATCCCGGGCCCGCTCGAGGGTCAGGAACGGATGATCCGCGGTGCCGGCTTCGGCGTCCGCACCGGCGGGCGAAACGTGCAGCACCAGAACCGGCGGGGCCGGCTCGGCGGCGTGTGCCGTTAGCAGCAGGACGCCGGTGGCCAGAAACGCCGGGAAGGAATTCACGCGCATCAGAGGATTCAGTTCGGGAGATTTCGAGAGCGGTGGGAGTGCGAACCCGACGAATGCGACGCCCGGCGCCTATTGCCTTCCCGCGCCCAGGCGCAGCCGGCCAAACACCGGCCGCAGGGCGCTTGCCCACCGGGCGTAGCCGGCGGCGTTCGGGTGGAGCAGGTCGGGGAACTCGGCGGTGCGGGCATCGCCCTCCGCGTTGGCGAAGGGGGTCCACGTGTCGCAGAGCGTGACGTTGGGGGTGGCGGCGGCCAGCGCGGCCAGGCGGGCGTTAAGGTCCTTGATCTGAGCGGCGGGCCGCTTCTTCGTCGCGCTGCTGGGCATCACGGTACAGAGCACCACCGGCAGGCGCGGGTGAGCTCGACGACAAACGCCCAGTACCTCGGCGATATTGTCGGCGATGACCGCCGGTTCGCCGCCTTCCTCGAGGTCATTCGTGCCAATCAGCAGCACCACCGCCGCGGGATTCAGGTCGAGCACATCCGCCTGCAACCGGTAAAGCACGCCGCGGGTGACATCGCCGCTGATGCCGCGATTGGCCACCTTCAGATCCGGGAAGTCCTGCGCCAAAGTCTCCCATCCCTGGGTAATCGAATCCCCGAGGAACACCACCGCCCCCTGGTCTCGCTCGCGGTCCCGCCACCATTGGCTGCGTCGCTCGACCCAGAGCTTCTGGAACCAGTCATACTGCCGGATTGGTCCCCGGCCCGGAAACGCCGTCGCTTCCGGGAAGGTCCCGATCCCCGGAGGCGGCGGGTCCGCGCTCCGGAGCGAGGAGGGAAGGATCATGGCAGCGCCGACGAGCAGGGAACCTAACGCCATCCGCGGAAAGCATCTCATGCCGGGGACGCTGTGGACGGGACGCCGGAGCGTCAAGACCGACGTACCGCAACCGGGCCTCGACCTTTTCACCGGCCCCTTGCGACGAGGCGGATTGCGGTCATGTTGGCGGCACGGTCGGCGCCCTTGCGCGCCACCGCGGCAAGACGATGAACATGCTTTTTCCCTGGATTTCTCGGGCCGCCTTCGCCGCGCTGGTCCTGGCGCCCAGCGGGTGCGGTCCTCAATCGAAGACCGACGCGAGCGAAGCGGCCGCGCGGGCCCTCGCGGGCGGATCGCGACCGGAACCAACGACCGCGCCGCCGGGCGTTGCCGGCAGCACCAACGTCATGAACAACAAAATCACCAAGACCGACGCGGAGTGGCGGTCGCAATTGACCCCCGAGCAGTACCGAATCCTGCGCCTGAAGGGAACCGAGCGAGCCTTCACCGGCGCCTACTGGAACACCAAAGCCCCCGGTGAGTACCGGTGCGCCGGCTGCGGCGAAGTGCTGTTCGCGTCCGACACCAAGTTCGACTCCGGCTGCGGCTGGCCGAGCTTCTACCAGCCGGAGGCCAGCCACCGGATTGAGGAGCATCTGGACACCAGCCTCGGGATGGTCCGCACCGAGGTCACCTGCGCCAAGTGCGGCGGCCACCTGGGTCACGTCTTTGAAGACGGCCCCCGGCCGACGGGCTTGCGGTACTGCATCAACTCGGCGGCGCTGACCTTCGTGCCGAAGGCGAAGGATGCCCAAGAGGGCGACCAGCCCTGAGCGGGCCTCCTAATCCGGATAACCCGCGGGGTGGGCCTGGTGCCAGGTCCAGGCGCTCGCGACGATATCGTCAATCCGGGGGATCCGGGGTTGCCAGCCCAGGTCGCGACGAGCCTTCTCGGCATCGGCCACGAGGCGCGGCGGGTCCCCCGGGCGCCGCGGTTTCTCGATCGCCGGGATCGGCCGGCCGCTGACGCGCTCGCAGGCAGCGATCACTTCCCGCACCGAGTAGCCGGCGCCGTTGCCCAGGTTGTAAAAGCCGCTCCGGCCCGGTTCAAGCGCGCGAATGTGCGCGTCCGCCAGGTCCGCGATGTGGATGTAGTCGCGGATGCACGTGCCATCGGGGGTGGGGTAGTCGGTTCCAAAAATCTCGCAGTGCGGCGCCTGGCCGAGCGCAACCTTGAGCACGTTCGGGATCAGGTGCGTTTCCACGCGGTGATGTTCCCCGCAGCGGGCGGTCGCGCCAGCGGCATTGAAGTACCGGAAAGCGACGAACTCGAGGCCGTGGATGGCCCGGTACCACGAGAGCATCTTCTCGAACATCAGCTTGGACTCGCCATAGGGATTGATCGGCCGTTGCGGCAAATCCTCCGTCATGGGCACCCGCTCCGGGGGCCCGTAGGTGGCGCACGTCGAGCTGAAGACGAATTTCCGCACGCCGACGGCGACCGCGGCGTCGAGGAGGTTCACGCCGGCAGCCACATTGTTGCGGAAGTACTTCCCCGGGTTGGTCATGGACTCGCCCACTAGCGCGTGGGCCGCGAAGTGCAGCACCGCCTCCGCCCCGCTGTTTTGGAGGGTGGCGAGCACCGCCTCCCGGTCACTGAGGCAGCCAGCGACGAACCGCGCCCGGGGGTCCACGGCGGAACGGTGGCCCTCGGTGAGGTTGTCGAGAACGGTAACGGTATGGCCGGCGTCGCAAAGCTGTTCGACGCAGACCGACCCGATGTAACCGGCGCCGCCCGTGACGAGCACATTCATGTGCCGCAGCCTAAAAGCGACCGCTCGGCTTGCGAACAAAATTGCGCCGCGGCTGGCCCGGCCGCAGCGGATCGGCTGAAGCTGGAAGTAGCGGACAGCTCGGAAAACAAAAACCCCGCCGGCGGGCAACTGGCCCGATGGCCGGCGGGGGTTGGAATTGAAGAAGACTACTTGCGGGCCGCCTCGAAGTGCCGGTTCACCTCGGCCCAGTTGACCACGTTCCAGAAGGCCTTGAGGTAATCGGCGCGCTTGTTCTGGTATTTGAGGTAGTAGGCGTGTTCCCACACGTCCACGCCAAGCAGCGGGGCGCCCTCGCAACCCACGACGGCCTTGCCCATGAGGGGGTTGTCCTGGTTGGGCGTGGAGACGATCTCCAGTTTGCCGGCGTTCCAAACCAGCCAGGCCCAGCCGCTGCCGAATCGGCCCAGGCCAGCCGCCTCGAACTTGGCCTTGAAGTCGTCGAAGCTACCAAAAGCCGCGTGGATGGCGTCGGCCACGGGGCCGGCGGGAGCGCCGCCAGCGTTGGGAGCCATGATCTTCCAAAAGAAGCTGTGGTTCCAGTGGCCGCCGCCGTTGTTGCGCACCGCGCCGCGCACGGCGTCGGGAACGACGCTCAGGTCCCGGATGATCTGCTCGAGGGTTTTCGCCTCGAGGGCGGCGTTCCCGGCGATGGCTTTGTTGAGGTTGTCCACGTAAGCCTTGTGGTGCCGGCCGTGGTGGATCTCCATCGTCAGGGCGTCAATGTGGGGTTCCAGGGCTTCCTTGGGATAGGGAAGAGCAGGTAATTCGTGTGGCATAATCAGACAGCTTTCGTTGGTTGCTTGAAGTGAATCACTAGCTTTGTTCAAGGCGGATTCTAGCCGCGAGTCCCGGCGGCGCAAGCCAGCGCCCCAAGAGTGGTACCCCCGCCCTGAATTGAACAGGGATCAACGGTTTAGGAAACCGCCGCTCTATCCATTTGAGCTACGGGGGCGATGCTGAAACCGCGACGCTGCACCCTCCGGGGTGAACCGGCGGCTTTCGCCTCCGCCCGGGGCCGGGCCGGGCGTCGCTGGTCGCCGGCCAGTGACTATGCTTTCGCCGCGGGACCGGCAAGTTGTTTCGCCTCCGGCGAGCGGTGGGGTCGGCGGCAGCAGCCGATCGCAGCCCGGTCACCCGCAGAGGCCGCGCGCGCCAAGCGGCCGGAATCATTCCACCGGACGCGGCTCGCGCTGGGGGACACTGGCAGGTGGGGCTGCGGCCGGCGATCGCGCCTTGAACCGGGCCAGCAACCACGGCTCCGCCTGGATCAGCACGTTGGCCGCAGTGATCAGCCCGCCGCCCAGCAGGACCGCGCGGTCCAGGGTTTCATTGGCGTACGCCACGCCGGCCAGCCGGCCAAACCAGGCGGGCAGGAAGAGGACCATGAAGCTCACGAAGATGGGCTCCGCGCAGTAAATGAGCCCGGCCTGCGTGGCCGTGACGTGGGGCTGCCACCGGTTCATGAGCAGGTAGCCGCCCAGCGTCGAGAACAGGACCAGGATGGCCATGAGGACCCAACTCGCGGCGGTCGAATACGCCGCGACCCAGTGGCCGGCGTTCTGGGTGCTGACGAGCGCGCCAGCGGCACTGACCACCGCCATCACGCCAAACATGACCAGCGAGAAATGGTTGACGCGGTTTTGCGCGTAGCGCGGGCGTTGCAGCCAGAGGATCTGCCCCGTAAAGAAGACCGACGCCACCAGGGTTTCCAGTTCGCCTCGCCCCAGGCGCAGTTCCCGCAAGTTGACCTTGGAGAGAATGCCCACGCCCGCGATCACCAGCCCGCAACTCAGCAGCACGACCAACGAGGGCCATCGGCGTTCGTGCAGCGCCACCCAGAGCGGAATCAACAAGCAGTAGCTCTGCGTGAGGAAGGCCGACACCGAGGCATCCATGTGGGCCAGGCCATCCATCTGCAGGACGATGCCGGCCGCACCGAAAAGCCCCATCCCCAGTCCCTGCTCGAATTCCCGCCGCGTGAAGCGGCGCCGCGTCGCCAGTACGGGCAGCAGGAGCAGCAGGGCGCTGAGACCAAACCGCATCGCGGTGCAGTACAAGGCGATGAACCAGGTGCTGACGCCGGGCAGTTCGCCCTGTTGCGCGAGGGCCAACGCCCGCATCGCCGGAAAGCTCACGGACCAGAACGCGGTCGAGAGCACCAGCATCGCGACGGCCTTGAAGTGATGCCCGGTTCGATTCATGGGCGCGAGCGGCGCCGACAGCGGAGACTCCCGGACGACTCACCGTCCCCGCGCGCCGGGCTCAGCAGATGCCCCTTTCCGCCGCGCGAACGAAGTCCACCAGATGCCGGACCTCCGGCAGCGGCGGCAGCTCGGCTTCGATCCGCGCCAGCGCGTTGGGCACGGTCAGGCCCTCGCGGAAGAGAAGTTTGTAGGCCTGCCTCAGCGCGGCGATGTTCTCCGGCGCGACGCCGCGCCGTTCGAGGCCGATTTTGTTGATCGTGCGCGTCCGGCCGGGGTCGCCGTCCACGAGCATGTACGGCGCCACGTCCTGGCGCACCTTGGTGCAGCCGCCCAACATGCACAGGTTGCCCAGCCGACAAAATTGATGCACGGCCACATAGCCGCCGAGGATGGCGTGGTCCTCCACCTGCACGTGCCCGGCCAGCCCGGCGAAGTTGGACATGATGATGTGATTGCCCAGGTGACAATCGTGCGCCACGTGGGCGTAGGCCAGGAGGTGGTTGCGCGAGCCCACCCGCGTGACTCCGCCGTCGGCCGTCGCGCTGTGGATGGTTACGCCCTCGCGAAAGGTGTTCTCATCGCCAATCTCGACGCGCGTGAGGCCGCCCTTCCACTTGAGGTCCTGGGTGCGCAGGCCGAGGCTGGCGAAAGGGAAGATCTGGTTACCGCGCCCCAGCCGGGTGTGGCCGTCAATCACCACGTGCGAATGCAGCCAGCAGTGTTCGCCCAACTCGACGTGCGCGCCTATGAAGCAGTACGGGCCGATCTCGCAGCCGTCGCCGATTTGCGCCTCCGGATGAACGGTGGCCGTGGGATGAATGGCAGCGGACATGGGCGGCCGGTCGCGGGTCAACTGATGTGGAACGTGGACTGAACGACGCGCCGGCCCACGCGCTCGACCTTGCGCCAACTGCTGCGGTCGTTGAGCGTCACCCAGCGGCGTTCCTCCTTGCGGTAGTGCCAGTCCCGGTCCGACTGATAGAAGATCTGCGCGCCCCGGCCCTCGAGGATGTTGCAGATCTGACTGTCGTGATTGTTGAACGCGTCGAAATCGGTCACCGCCCGCTGCCCCATCTCCGAATAAAGCTCGTTGAGCTCGAGGAGCAGCCGGTTGATGTCGGGCGGCAGCGATCCCGCTTTGAGGCCGATGCGCCGGGCTTCCCGCAGCGTGATCGGATAGCTATGCGAGGGGTAACTGGAGTTCAGGCGCTCGCTGATGCGCTCGGCCTGCCGGCGGTCCCGCAGGTGGTAGGACAGGATCTCCACGCACAGTTTGACCGACAGCGAGCTGACGCGGTGAACGGCGCCGATCACCAGCGGATGGATGTAGGGGAAGATCGCCTGGTAGGGGTTCACCTCCCGTTTGCTGGATTCCTTCTGCCACAGCCGGGTCACGCGCATCAATTCGTCCTGGCTGACGCTGACACGCTCGTTGTCGCGGTCCAGCGGCGAAAGCTGATGTTGCAGCGAGGTGTCCACGGCCGAGAGATGGGCCAGCGGCCCCATGAGGATCTCGTCCGCTCCCAGCGCGAGCATGGTGGCCGCCGATTGGCATTCCAGCGGCACCAGTGCGACCAGCCGCGAGGTGAACTGCCGCAGCAGATTCACCAGCATCAACGACGCCTGCCCGGAACCGCCATCGCTCTTGATGAACAGGGCGATCTTGTCCTGCGCGCCCAACCGATCCAGCACGCCGTACATGCCGAGCACGTCATTGGCGCAGACCGAGCCGTTGTTCGAGTTCCAGTACGAGACAAAGGGACACCGCAGCGCGCGCTCGAGCCGTTGAATGACCGCCTGCGTGCGGGCGAAGAGCACCGGCGGGCGCTTGATGCGCGCCCGGCCCTTGCGGCTTGCGAGTCCTGTGGCGTCGTCTGGCATGGATCAAGTCTCCGTCGGGCCGGCCCGCGTCCGGGCTCAACTTTCGATGAGCATGAAGGTCACGAGGGCCTCACTGACCACCTGGCCGTCCACCAGGCATTGCCCCCGGGCTTTGCCGATCTTGCCCCGGGCGCGCAGCATCTCGATCTGAATGGTCAGTACATCCCCCGGGCGGACCGGCGAGCGCCACTTCACCTCCTCGGCGGACATGAAGTACGCCAGCCGACGAACATTGTCCGCCTGCCGGAGCATCAGGATGCCCGCCACCTGGGCCATGGCCTCCAGTTGCAGCACGCCGGGCATGATCGGGTGTCCCGGAAAGTGGCCCTGAAAGTACGGCTCGTTGGCGGTGACGTTCTTGATGCCGGTAATCTTGGCGCCCTCGATGTGTGTGATGCGATCCACCATCAGGAAGGGGTAGCGGTGCGGCAGGGTCTTGAGAATCTCCTCGATGTCGAGCGTCGCGCCATCCACCACCCGGTCGGTGCCGGCGGCCGCGGGCTCGGCCTGGCCCTTGGGTACGGCCGGCGGCGGAGTAAAGGCCTGCATGGCGGCGTCCAGCTTGCGCTGTTGCGCCCATAACTGCCGCGCCAGCTCGCAGTTCGCGGCGTGACTGGGCTTCACCGCCACGATGTGCCCCTGGAGCGGCCGGCCCAGCAGGTAGAGGTCCCCCAGAATGTCGAGCATCTTGTGCCGGACGAACTCGTTCGGAAACCGCAACGGCTCGGTGGTCAGGACAGCATCATCCCGGATTACCACGGCGTTTTCCAGACTGCCGCCGCGAATCAGCCCGTTCTTGAACAGGTGCTCGAGCTCCTCGAAGAAGCAGAACGTCCGCGCGGGCGCGATTTCCCGGATCCAGGCTTCGCGGCTCACCTCGGCCGAGTGAAACTGGGTGTAGCGACCGAGCTTGTCCGCGCTGGTGCAGGTGATGCGCAGGCGATCGTGCGGAAAGACCGACATCACCGTCTCGCCGGTGACCAGCTCGAGCGGCTCCGCCACCACGAAGGGCTCGCGCGGTTCGCCCTGCGGCACGGTGCCGGCCTGTTCGAGCATCCGCGTGTACTCCCGGGCGCTGCCGTCGGCGATGGGCGGTTCCGGGGCATCCAACTCCACCACCGCGTTGTCCACGCCCATCCCGGCGAACGCGGCCAGCACGTGCTCGACGGTCTGCACCTTCACGTTGCCCCGCGCGAGCGTGGTCGAGCGCGAGGTCTCGGCCACGTTCTCCAGCCGGGCCTTGATCTCCGGACTGCCCTGAAGGTCCACCCGGCGGAACACAATTCCGGAATTCGGCGGGGCCGGCAGGAATGCCATCGTGACCTGCTCTCCTCCGTGCAAGCCGATTCCGGAAAAGCGCACCGCCTCCCGGATGGTGTGTTGTTGCAGCACGCCGGATTTAACAACGCGCCGAAACCGGTTGGCAAGCGTGCCGCTGGTAGCGGGCGTCGCCTCCGTGGCGCTTCGGTCCCTTGACCGTTGACTGCTCGCGGCGCCTCGCCCAACGACCGCTGCCCGCGGCAGCTTTACTGCCCGGCTTCCGCGACCCGACACGCGCCGCTCCCGGCGGTTGGCGCTACGGCGGGCACGGTTGCCCGACCCGCAGGAGGTTCCCGTCCGCATCCACGATCGCAAATTCGCGCATCCCCCACGGCTTGTCCGCGAGCGGCTCCTGGCGGGGTATGCCCCGGGGCGGCAGCCCCGCCACCGCCCATTCCCGGTGGAGCTTCACGGCGTCAGCAACCCGCAGATAACAGCCGGCGTCGGACCGGGCCGGTTGCAACTCCGGGTGATGGAACAAGTGAAGTTCCACCGTGCCCCGTTTCAGAATGGCGTAGTTGCCGTGAGGGTGGATTTCGCCCGCGAAGCCCAGCCGACGATAAAACTCCAGCGCCGCGGGCAACGAGCGGCTCGGAAGGACGGGGATGGCCAGGTCCGGCGGTTGATTCATGGTTGGCAGGGTTGCGGCCGCGTCCGGGCGGCGAGCCTCAAACGCCGCCGCACCCCGGCCATGCCCGCGACCGGGAGCGTGTGACCGGGCCGCTCACCGGTCAAGCGCCGGCCCATTTGCCTCGCCTGCGCGGGTCGCTCCGGCATAGTTTCCCGCCGCCATGCTCGAATACGCCCAGCGCCTCCTGTCGCTCGCCCGGCCTTATCGGGCGCGCTTGGTCCTCGGGGTCGCGGCGGGCATCCTGGCGGGGCTGGTGGAACCGCTGGTCATGGTGGCGGTGAAGCTCGCGCTCGATGCGTTGTTTCCCTCGGGCCAGCCGGTGGCGACAGCGCTGCTGCCGGATTGGCTGCCCGGGTTCTTGCGCGACTGGGCCGCGCAAGCGCGCGAGGACCTTGCGGGGCTGAGCCGGGAAACCACCGTGGTGCTGGCCGTGGCGTCCATTCCGCTGGTCATGGGACTGCGGGGGACGCTCGGCTACTTGAATGTCTATTCGCTGCAATGGGTGGCCGTCCGGGCGATCACCGACCTGCGGGCGCGGCTGTTTGCGCATTTGATCGGGTTGCCGCTGGCCTTTTTTAGCCGGCGCAGCACCGGGGAGCTGCTCTCGCGGGTCAACAACGACACGGCGGCGATGCAGCACAGCATCAGTGACCAGGTGCCGGTGGTGATCCGCGACCCGGTCACACTGCTGAGCCTGCTGGTTTTCGTGATTTACACGCAGCCCTCCTGGAGCCTGGTGACGCTGCTGACGTTCCCGCTCTGCATCGTGCCGATCACGATTTACAGCCGGAAGGTGCGGCATTCGAGCCGGGTGATTCAGGAACGCTACGCGCGACTCACCCAGATGGTGCATGAGGCGTTCACAGGCACGCGCATCGTCAAGGCGTACAACCTCGAGGAGCGCGTGGTGCGGCGTTACGTCGAGACCTCGCGCGAGTTCGTCAGCCACTTCATGCGGGTCATCCGGTCGGTTGAGGTGCCCGGGCCGTTGATCGAATTCATGGCGGCGCTGGGCGTGGCGTTGTTCTTCATCTACATCGGCACCGCCCGCACCCGGCCGGCCACCACCAATGAGTTGATCCAGTTCATCGGGTCCGTCTTCCTGATGTACAAGCCGGTGAAGTCTCTCACCCGCGTCTTCAGCAAGGTGCAGCAGGCCCGCGCCGCCAGCGACCGGGTCTGGGAACTGCTCGACGCCCGGACCGATCTGCCGGAACCCGCCGATCCGCAACCGCTCCGGGCCGCGGGCGCCGACCTGGAGTTTGACCACGTGGACTTCAGGTATGGCGAGAAGCCGGTGTTGCGCGACGTCACGTTGCGCGTCCGCGCCGGGCAATTCGTGGCCCTGGTGGGCGCCAGCGGTTCGGGCAAGACCACGCTGACCAATCTGCTGCTCCGCTTTTATGATCCACAGGCCGGCGTGGTCCGCATCGGCGGACTGGACATCCGCCGCGTGGCCACGAAAGACCTGCGCCGGGCGATCGCCGTGGTGACGCAGGAGACCATTCTCTTCAACGACACGATCCGCGAAAACATCCGGCTGGGCCGCCCCGACGCCACGGACGCGGAAATCGAGGCCGCCGCGCGGCACGCCCACGCGCTGGAGTTCATTCTCGCCCGGCCGGAGGGCTTCGAGACCGTGATCGGGGAAAAGGGCGGGTTGTTGTCCGGCGGCCAGCGCCAGCGGCTGGCCATCGCCCGCGCCATCCTCAAGGACGCCCCCATCCTGGTGCTCGACGAGGCCACCAGTTCGCTGGACACCGAGTCCGAACGGGTCGTGCAGGCGGCGCTGGACGAGCTGACCCGCGGCCGCACCACCCTTTGCATCGCCCACCGGCTCTCCACGATCCAAGCGGC
>CAYNCT010000047.1:0-23437 GCA_964396005.1 uncultured Verrucomicrobiota bacterium
GCCCAAGCCGCCTATGCCGCCGCCGCCAAGGAGGCCAATCTGGTCGCCCTGGCCCAACGCCGCCCGGTCGCCCTGCGCGCGCAGGTGCCGGCCACCCGGAAGCTCCATGTGGTGGGCGACGGTCGCTACAGCAACAAAACCCTGCTGCGAAAACGCCCGCCGGACACGGTCTATATCGGGCGCATCCGCAAGGACAGTGCCCTCTTTCATCCCCCGAGCGCCCAGCCGGCCACGGGCCGCAAACGCCTTTACGGGGCCCGGGCCCTCACGCCCGAACAACTCCGGCAGGCCGCCGACCAACCGTGGCAGACCGTAACGGCCTATGCGTGCGGCAAAACCCATCACTTCGAGGTTAAAGTGCTGGCCGACCTGCGCACTCCGCTCTGCGGCCCAGACCCCGTGCAAGTGGTGGTCATCAAGCCTCTGGGCTACCGCCTGCGCCAGGGCGGCAAACTGCTTTACCGGCAGCCCGCCTATCTCCTTTGCACCGACCCGGCCCTGGCCGTGCAGCAAGTCGTCCAGGAGTACCTGTGGCGCGGGGACATCGAGGTCAACTTTCGGGAAGAGAAGACCCTGGTGGGCGCGGGCCAGGCGCAAGTGCGGGCCCCGGCGTCGGTGGCGGGCGTGCCGGCGCTGGCAGTGGGGGCGTATGCCCTGCTGCACGTGGCGGCGCTGGCCACCTACGGCGACACGGGCCAGCCCGACACCGTGCCGCTGCCGCGCTGGCGGCGGGGGCACCCGCCCGCGCGCGCCACCACGGGGCGGCTGCTCAACCAGTTGCGCTATGAATTATGGGCCAGCGCCCTGCGGCCGGAGAGTTTAGTCGGCTTCACGTCGCCCATGGCCCCAAACACGAAGCCCGAAAAACTCCTGCCCCAGCTTCCCGGCACCCTCTTCTATGCTATCAACTGAGCCAAACTCCAGGGCGGGAGTAATCCCGCCTCCCACCCGATTCTCGATGCCCACCCGACCGGTTCTCAGCGGACGATTGGGTGGAAGACGAGGGTTGCCGAGGCGCAGGCACGGGGTCGCCGGACAAACCGGCTGAAACCCCGGACCTACTGAAGTGGCTGCCCTTGGGTGTCTCGACCACCCGCAGGCAAGGGTTCCCAAACAGGCCGAGGGCTTGAACTCGCACTTGCGTCCCGGGCGTGCGCCTGGCCGAGGGGTTCCGAGGAAACGCCCCCCGGGTCACCGTCATCTCTACCGCTACCCGAATTCGGCGTCTTTCCGGTGCCGGTGGGCGACGTTGTGTCGGCGCTGCCACCCCGCCGCGCCGGAGCGCAGGGCTACCAGCGGCCGGGACGCAGCCCGAACCCTACCGAGGTTCGAAATCCGCCCCGCTCTGACGGTACCTTCGCGGACTGAAGTCCGCGGTCCGAAGGTAGGGCGCCGCTGTGAAGAACTTGGCGAAGAGTGCCGCAGGAGGGCGGCCTACGCAGCCGGCGGCGCGGGGACGGCCTCGCTGGCGCGGCGCGCGATGGCATCCACTGCTTGACAAAATTCGGTCAACCCCGGCGCGGGCACGATGATGGCGTCGCGCCGACCGCCGACGTCCTCGGTGATCCGCAGGAAACGGCCCCGGGAGTTTTCCCGCAGCGAGAAGACGAAGACCTTGCGCTCGATCTGGATCTTCTCCGTGTGAAGAATCTGTTCTTCGTGGCGGGGACGGACGCTCGGTGCGGTCGCTGCGCCCGAATCGCCAGTGTCGCGGTGTTCGTAGTCGTGCATGGTGTCTCGGACCCTCTGGTGGCTGGCCACAGTTCGCACCGTACTGGTTCGTCAGGTAGGGCGGATTGTCAAAGGACTTTTGGCGGTGAAGGCCGCGCCGGCCCGGCATCCGCCGCGCCCGACTCTCGGGGCAAAATCTCGTGAAACGAATTGCCGCCTGCTGTGTCGTATCACCCGAGAGGCGCCCAGCGCCCAAAAATTCAACTAACAGTCAAAGCGATCGCGAGTATCCCAGTTTCGGCCAACGTATCCCCATCATGAAAACCATCCAATCCCTCTGTTCCTTGGTCGTGATCCTGTGCTGGTCGGCCGGGTCGGCATTGGCGCAGGAGATCGCGCAGAAGCCGCCGCTGACCTCCGCGGAGCCCACCGCGTTCCATGAGGTCACGGCGAAACTCGACGCCGGGGGCAGTCTGTACGCCTACGTTTCGACCGGCCAGTTCCTCGGCAACCTTGCCGGCAAGGTCGGGGCGATCCGTGATTTCGCCCTGAGCCTGCCGGACCTTGGCGCCGACGACCGCCAGGGGCTGGAGCAGGCGTTCACGGTGATCGGGGATCTGGTGCGCCGCAGCGGCATCGAGGGTATCGCCGGGCTGGGCGTCAGCGGCATTGCCCTGGAGAAGGGCTTTTATCGTACGCGCCTGGTGGTACAGCGGGCCGCGGGGGCGGACGGTTACCTCTGGCAGTGGTTTGGCTCCAGGGCCCACGCCCTCCCCGCCCTCGAGTGGCTGCCTGCCGACACGGTGTGGGCCGTTTTTGGCGACCTGGACCTGTCGGCCCTGTGGCAGGCGTTGACGAAGACCGCCGCCGACGCGCGGGTGACCTCGATGATCGAGGGGCTGGGTGAACTTTCGGCAAACATCCGGCAGGCCACAGGGCGATCGCTCGAGGAGCACCTCGCTTCGACCGGGGGCGAACTGGGCATCGCACTGACGCTCGACACCCAGCGCACGTTCAGCTTCGAGGCGGAAGGTTTCGCGTTGCGCGACCTGCCGGAGCCAGCGTTGCTGATCGCCTTGAAGGTGAAAGACGACGCGCTCTACGACTGGCTGGACGCGGCCATCAGCCAGAACCCGCAATCCGCCAGCGGCCGCACCGCCACCGCTCGCTGGCGTTCGCTCAACGTGCCCGCGCCGGTGCCCTTCGCGCTGCGGCCCACGGTCGCGCGGGTGGGCGAGTACCTGCTGGTGGCTTCCAGCGATCAGGTGGTTGAACGCGTGGACCAGATCCGCGGCAGCAAGGCGCCGGGCCTCAAGTCTTCGGCGGAATGGCAACGGCTGGCGAAGGGGCTGCCGGCCGAGGGCAACAGCTTCAGCTTTGTCAGCGCCCGGCTCGGCGAGACGCTTCTGAAGGTACAGACCGCGATCCTGGGCCAGGCGGCGACGAAGAGCGGGGGGAAGGCGCCGGATTTCTCGGCTTTGGAAAAGGTCTTTGGTCCCGCGAGCGCCGCCGCGTCCTACACGGTAGGGTGGACTGATGCTTCGGGCTCACAGCTCGTCACGCAGGGCACCCAGGAGCCGGCCGTGGTGCTGATGAGTTCTGCGGTGGTGGCACCCTCGGCGGTGATGGCCGGGCTGCTACTGCCTGCCGTCAGTACCGCGAAGGAGCGGGCTCAGCACACTCTGTGCATCAACAATCTCAAACAGATCGCCCTGGGAATGATACTTTACGCCAACGACCACGACGACACCCTGCCCAAGGACTTGGCGGCGCTGGAGCCGTACCTGAGCGATGCCCGCGTGCTGTTTTGCCCGGAGGATCCTTCGTCGGCTGGCCGCCCCCCGACCTGGGACGACGTGAAGGCCGGGCGTGCCAGCTACGACTTCCTGAAGCCCGGCTTGAAGGTGACGGACGAGCCCAAACCGGCGCAGACGGTGATTGTGCGTTGTCGCTTCCACGCGCAGGCCGCTTTCCTCGACGGGCACGTCGAACGGATCACGCCTTGAGTCCTCCACCGGGCCCACCCCTCGTTGCCCTTGATCGTCCGGAGGCCTTTGCGGGCTGGGCCGGCGGTCGTTTCCCCACGGGCGGCTGAGTTGTCGCGGGTGCGCTGTCCGGCGCGCGGCAGTGCGGTCCGCCACGTCGCAGTAACCGGCGGAGCCACCGCCGGCCGTTAGCTTTTCGCGGACGGCCCCGCGTTCCCGGGATTTCCCCGAATGCCTTCGCCCGCGGCGAACTGCGATGTAACTTGCGCGCAGCGGCGGTCGTCTCTGGTGAGCGTGGCTCGGAGCGAGCCATGGCAGGTAGCAACAGAAAAACATCCAACAACGAGAGACACCATGAGAATGAACATTCGAACGGGAGTGCTGGCGCTGACGCTGGCGGGATTGATGGCGGGCACCGGCGCGGGGCTGGCACAGCAGGGCGGCGGACCGGGCGGCCAGGGGCAGCGCGGGCAGCGCGGTAACTTCGACCCCGCCCAGATGCAGCAACGCATGATGGAGCGGTATCGCGAGCAACTCGAGATCAAGAATGACGACGAGTGGAAGGCGATCGAACCGTTGATCGCCAAGGTCACCGAGGCGCGGCGCAACGTCGGCTTCGGCGCGATGGGCCGGGGCATGATGGGGCGGCCGGGCGGGCCGGGCGGCGACCAGGCCCAGGGCGGCGGGCGGCGCGCCTTTGGCGGCGAGCCCATGCCGGAAATGGAGGCGCTGCAACGGGCCGTCGAATCCAACGCCTCCGCAGCCGAAATCAAGGCAGCGCTGGCCAAGTACCGTGACGCGCGCAAGGCCAGGGAAGCCAACCTCGCCGCGGCCCAGGAGAACCTGCGCAAAGTGCTGACCGCCAAACAGGAGGCCCAGGCGGTGCTGATGGGCTTGCTGAACTAGCCCGTCGCGGTTTCGATCCTCGCGCTCATGAAGGATGCCGCCATCGAAGACGCACCCCTGCCGGAGTTGCTGGAGCGAATGCTGGCCGCGCGGCAGTTGTCGCAGGCCGATGCGCGAGTCCTGATGCGGCGGGCCCGGGCGAGCGGGCAGCCTCCGCCCGACACCGAGGAGGAGGTTCTGCGCTGGCTGGCCCGGGAGTACAACGTTCCGTTCACTGCCCTCGACGACCTCGAACCGGACCGGGAAGTGCTCTCGCTCTTTCCGGCCCGGCTGTTGTTGCGGGATGAACTCCTGCCCCTGCGTCGCGTCAACGGCAGCGTGGAAATCGCCACCAGCCGGCTGTTCGCGACGCAGGGGTTGGACGCCTTGCGCAGCCTCACCGGGCTGCGATTGCGGCCGGTGCTGGCGCCCGCGGAGGCGATCCAGCGCGAGATGAAGAAGCGCCTGGGCGTGGGCGCCGACACCATTGACACGCTCGACGAGGAGGCGCCACTCCAGGTGGTGGACGAGGACCGGGACGAGGGCGCCGACCTGGACGACGCGGCGGAGGATGCTTCGATCATCCGCTTCGTGAACCAGGTGCTGCGCGACGCCATCGAATTGCGCGCCTCGGACATTCACCTCGAACCCTTCGAGGACGAGTTTCGCATCCGTTACCGGATTGACGGCGTGTTGCAGGACGTGCCGGTGCCGGCGCAGTTGAAGCGGTTCCAGCCGGCCATCGTCTCGCGCGTCAAGATCCTCAGCCACCTCAACATCGCGGAGAAACGGCTGCCGCAGGACGGACGCATCAAGGTGCGCATTGACGCGGCCGAGGTGGACATCCGCGTCTCGGTCATTCCCATGCTGCACGGGGAAGCGGTGGTGATGCGCTTGCTGCGGCAGAACGCCACCCTGATGGGGATGCGGGAATTGGGCATGGATACCCGCGAGCTCAATTGCTTCCGCCGCGTGTTGCAGCTCCCGCACGGCATCATCCTGGTGACCGGCCCCACCGGCAGCGGGAAGACCTCGACGCTGTACACCGCGCTGCACGAAATCAACGACTCCGATCGCAAGATCATCACGATCGAGGACCCGGTCGAGTACCAACTCAAGGGCGTCAATCAGATCCAGGTCTCGGAGAAGGCGGGCCTGACCTTCGCGCGTGGGCTGCGCTCGATCCTGCGCCACGACCCGGATGTGATTCTGGTCGGCGAAATTCGCGACAAGGAGACCGCGCAGATCGCGGTGCAGGCGTCGCTTACCGGCCACCTGGTGTTCTCGACCCTCCACACCAACGACGCGCCAGGGGCGGTGACGCGGCTGGTGGACATGGGGGTCGAGCCCTATCTGGTCGCCTCGTCGCTCGAGGCGGTGCTCGCCCAACGGCTGGTCCGCACGCTCTGCGAACGATGCAAACAGGTGGACCATTCCCCCACCACGGCGGAGTTGAAACTGCGGCTCGGGATTCCCGCCAATGCCACCATCTACCGCTCCGTGGGCTGTCGCGATTGTCGCAACACCGGTTTCTTCGGCCGGCGGGCCATCTTCGAGTGGATGGATAGCGACCATGAGATTCGCCAGCTCGTGCTGCGAAACGGGTCCGCGGACCAAATCCGGGACGCCGCGCGCCGCGGCGGCATGAGGACGCTGGCGGAAGACGGCTGGCGGTTGGTGCGGCTGGGCGTCACGACCGTCGAGGAGGTGCTCAGTGTCACCACCGCCAAGGAGGTCTCGTTGTCCACCAACGGCGCGACCGACGCACCCGGGGACGCCCCCTCGCCGGCGAGCCTCGCCCTGGCGGAGGACTGAATCGCCGGGCGCTTTCCTCATGGCTCGCTTCCGGTACAGGGCATTGCAGGCAGACGGGGGCATCGCCGAGGGCGAACTCGAAGCGGGGGGGCGCCAGGAGGCGTTGCGCGCGGTGGAGAGCCGCGGTCTGCGCCCCATCAGCCTGGCCGAGACCGGCAGCGCGAAGGCCGGTCGCAATGGCAAACCGGTGCCGGTGAAAGCCGCCGCTTCCGAACCGGCAGAGCCCGGAGACGCCGCCCCCAGCGGGCGCATCACGGCGCGGGTGCTCGAGGATTTCACGCGGTTGCTTTCGAGTCTGCTCGCGGCGGGCGTGCCGCTGAGCCGGGCGCTGGTCATCCTCACCCGCGAGGGCGCGAACCCCGCCGCCCGGGCCAAGTGGAAGGAAATCCACGATCTGGTGGTGGACGGCATGTCGCTGGCGGACGCGATGGCGCAATCGCCGGACGTGTTTCCGCGCGTGTACGTGGCGATGGTCGAGGCGGGCGAAACCGGCGGATTTCTGGATGTGGTGCTCGCCCAGATCGCGGACTTCCAGGCGCGCGAGAAGGAGATGCGGGCCAAGGTGCTCACCGCCCTGCTGTACCCGGCCATTCTGCTGGTGCTGGCCCTGGGCGTCCTGGTGTTCCTGCTGGTGTTTTTCATTCCGCGGTTCCAGGGGATCTTCGCGGGCTTCGGCGCCAAGTTGCCGCTGCTAACGCAGTTGATCGTCGGCGCGAGCGATCTGCTCCGAGCCTACGGCCCGCTGCTGGCGCTGGCCCTCGGGGTCGGCTTGCTGCTCGCGCGCAACTGGCTGCTGTCGCCGGCCGGCCGGCGGGCGTGGGAGGATTTCGTGCTGCGCCTGCCGACGGTGGGCCATTTGGTGGCGCAGTTCGCGATGGCGCGCTTTTGCCGGATGCTCGGCACGTTGCTGGGCGCCGGGGTACCGCTAATCAACGGCCTCAACGTGGCGCGGCGCTCGATCGGCAACCAGATCCTCGTGGACGCGGTGGCCCACTCGATTGACATGGTCAAGGAGGGTAAGCCGCTGGGCCGCAGCCTGGCGGAGTGTCCCCGGCTGTTTTCCGGCTCCGTGCTCGAGATGGTTTCGGTGGCCGAGGAAAGCGGCAAGCTGGACAGCGAGCTGGTGCGCATCGCCAACGTGACGGAGGGCGATCTGGACCGCCGGCTGAAAACCGCCGTGGCCATGGCCGAACCGTTGCTCCTGTTCTTGATCGCCGGGTTCATCGGCACGATTTTTATCGGCATGGTCATCCCGATTTTCACCCTGCAGGACTACATCAAATGAACTGTTCCCGACCCGTTATGAAAACGCATTGCCTGTCCCAACTCCGCCGTCCGCGATTCACGGTCCGCCCCGGGGCTTCCGGCTGCGAGCCCTCGCGGCGGGGCGGCTTCACCCTCATCGAGTTACTGCTGGTCCTCGTCATCCTGGGCGTGCTGGCGGCGATCGTGGTTCCGAAGTTCGCCGGCCGCACCGAGCAGGCGCGGATCACCGCTGCGCAAACCCAGATTGCCACCTTCGGCACGGCGTTGGACGCCTTCGAGGTGGACAACGGGTATTACCCCAAGGGGAGCAGCGGGCTGCAGGACCTGATCGAAGCGCCGCGGGATGCCCAGAGTTGGAAGGGACCGTATTTGCAGGCGAAGGGCGGTCTGCCGCTGGATCCGTGGGGCAACGCCTACATCTACAATTGCCCGGGCAAGTTCAACACCACGGGCTACGACCTCAGCTCGATGGGGCCGGATGGCCGCGAGGGCACCGACGACGACATCACCAACTGGAAACAGACCGGCAGCCGGTGAGCCTCAATCATGCGGCGGCCCCGATCCATCCCGGCGGGCGTGAATGGCGCGGCCCGGCGTCGCGCCGGGTTCACGCTACTTGAGTTGATCCTGGTGATGGCGATGCTCCTGACGGTGCTCTCGCTCGCCGCGCCGTCGCTGGCGCGGTTCTTTCGCGGCCGCGGGCTGGACTCGGAAGCCACCCGGTTTCTCGCCCTGCTCCGGCACGCCCAAAGTCGGGCCGTGTCCGAGGGAGTGCCGGTGGTGGTCTGGCTGGATCCGGAGAGCCGGCTGTACGGACTCGAGGCCGAATCGAGTTACGTTGAACGCGACGACCTGGCGCTCGAGTTCCGCGTGAACGACCAGGTCGAAGTGGAAGCCGAGTTGCCGCCCGCGGCCAACCTGCTGAGCGAGCTGCTCGACCGGGCGGCCCTGTTGCCGCCGGAACTTGACCTTACCGTGCAGACCGAACGCACTCAGGCCATCAAGAACCTGATCTGGTTCCGGTTCAACCCGGACGGTTTCCTCACCGAGAACCTGCCGCGCTGGGTTGAGTTTCGCGAAGTCCGGGACGACCGGTCGGCCGCCCGCTTGTGGGTGGCCCAGAGTTACAACCGCCTCAGCTATGAAATTCGCACGAACCCGCCCACGCTCCTGCGCCGCTAGGCCCGACCGGGCCGGGTTCACGCTGGCCGAGGTGCTGGCGGCGCTGGTTTTCATGGCCATTGTCATTCCCGTGGCCGTGCAGGGGCTGCAAATCGCCAGCCGGGCCGGCCAGGTGGCGGAACGCAAAGCCGTGGCCGCGCGGATCGCCGATCGCGTGCTTAACGAGCTCCTGGTCACAGGGCAGGGACAGTCGAGCAACCCGTCCGGCAGCGTCTTCGAGGGCGTGCAGGAATACGTCTGGCGCGCCGGAAGCGAGCCGTGGGAACTGGGCGTGCTCCGCGTCTTCCACGTCGAAGTCTTTTTCCGCGTGCAGGACCAGGAGTACGACGTGCGCCTGAGCACGCTGATAGATCCCTCGGCCGGGCTGACCGCGCTAACCAATGCCCCGGCCACGGGCACCGGGATGGAGGCTGCGCCGTGAGCCGGGCATCTCCCAATCGCAACCCCGGCCGGCCCGGCCGCGGGGCCTTCACCTTGATCGAGGTTCTGCTGGCGGTGGTCATCTTCGGCGTCGTCCTGGTGGCGATGCACGCGGTATTCCACGGCGCGCTGCGCCTGCGCAACAAGACCGCGGCCAGCCTCGAGCGGGCCGTTCCCCTGCAGCAGACGCTCGCGATCATTCAACGCGACCTCGCCAACCTCGTCCTCCCCGGAGGGGTGCTCGCCGGCCATCTGCAGGCCATTCCCACGCAGCAAACCGAACTCGGCCAGGCAGGCCCGTTCTGGTACACCGCCGCGGGGATCCTGTCGCCGGCGACCCCGTGGGGCAGCGTTCAACGCGTCGCCTACCGATTGACCGAGCCCACCAACGACACCGCCGGACTCGACCTTTACCGCAGCGTCAGTCGCAATCTGCTCCCGGTCCTGACGGATCTGCCGGAAGACCAGTTTCTCATGAGCGGCGTCGAAGCGCTGCTCTTCGAGTACCACGACGGCACCCAATGGCGGGATTACTGGGATTCCACCGCGGAGACGAACTCGCTGCCCGCGGCGATCAAGGTCAAGCTTTACCTGGCGGCCGGCCGCACCAATCGCCTGTGGGAACAACCCGTGGAACTGGTGGTGCCGGTGGTGGTGCAGCCGTCCGCGCAAACGGCCACCAACCAAACCGCCGCCGCGAGCGGCGGGAACGCATGACCACCCGCCCCGTCAACCGCGCGGACCGCCATCCGCTCCCGGCCGGAGCGCGCATCGGGTGGTCCGGAGAACCGGGCCGCGTGCGGACCGGCTCGGTGCTGATCATCGTGCTGTGGATCGCGTTCGGCCTGGTGAGCCTGACGCTGTACTTCGCGGGCACCATGAACTTCGAGCTCCGCAGCGCCGACCACCGGGTGGCCGCGCTGGAAGCGGCTCAGGCCATTGCCGGCGCTGCCCGTTACGTCAGCAACATCCTCATGAACCTCGAGGAGCCGGGGCTGGTGCCGGACGTCATCACGTACGAACCGGAGGCCTTGCCCGTCGGCGACTCAACCGTCTGGTTCCTCGGCCGCGATCCGCATGCGACCCGGCCCGAGCAGCCTTCTTTCGGCCTGGTGGACGAAGCCTCAAAACTTAACCTCAACACCGCGACTGCCGCGATGCTCGAACTGCTTCCCGGGATGACCCCGCAACTGGCCGCCGCGATCATTGACTGGCGCGACGCCGACAGCGACGTGACCACCAGCGGGGCCGAGGACGAAACCTACCAACGCCTCAATCCGTCCTATCGCTGCAAGAATGCGCCGTTCGAAACCGTGGAGGAGCTGCGGATGGTTTATGGCGCCGACCTGGCTTTGCTGATCGGTGAAGACACCAATCTCAACGGAGTGCTGGATCCCAATGAGCGGGACGGAACGCGGACGATGCCGGACGACAATCAGGACGGCGTGCTCGACGCGGGGCTGCTGGCATACCTGACCGTGTACACGCGCGAACCCAATCTCGCCCCCGACGGCAGCGCGCGCGTCAATGTGAGCGGAACCAACACCACCGCGCTGGCCAGGCTCTTGCAGGAGTACCTTGGCGCGGACCGGGCCAATCAGGTGTTGGCCCAAATCGGCGCGGGCGCGGCCGGTGGCGGCGGCCCGGGGGGCGGAGGTCCCGGCGGCGCGGCGACGCTCACGAACACCTTCACCAGCGTTCTGGAGTTCTACCTTCGCAGCGGGCTGACCGCCGATGAGTTCGAGCTGATCGAAGGCTACCTGACCACCTCCACGAACACCTTCACGGAGGGGCTGGTGAACGTGAACACCGCCAGCGAAGCGGTGCTGGCGTGTCTGCCGGGCATCGGATTTGAAAACGCGCCGGCGCTGGTCGCGGCCCGGCAGAGTCACCCTGGCGCGACCTCCGTGAGCTGGGTCAAGGACGTGCTCGACGAAGCGGCGGCCATTCAGGCCGGGCCCCACCTCACGGGCCGCAGCTACCAATTCACCGCGGACCTCGCGGCCGTGGGTCGTTACGGCCGCGGGTATCAAAGGGTGCGATACGTCTTCGACACCTCCGAGGGTGCCCCGCGCGTGATGGCCCGACAGGACCTGACGCACCTGGGCTGGGCGCTGGGCGCGGAAGTGCGCGAGTGGATTGCAGCCGCCCGGCAGACGGGCACGCCGGCGTTTGGCGGTGGGGGCCCGGGCGCGGCGCGGTGGAGATGACGAGCATGAAATGGTCTGAGTTCAACCCGGGTCGGCTGTTGGCCCGGCAACGTGAGCCGGCGAAGTCCGTGCTCGGGCTGTCGCTCGAGGGCGCCACGCTCGCCGGCGTCGAGGCGCGCCGGGTCAACGGCGCGGTGGAAGTCAGGCGCGCCTTCACAGCCGCCCTGGCGCTCGATCCCCTCACTGCCGAACCGGAACTGGTGGGGCGCGAGATTCGCAAGGTGCTGGATGCCGAGGGCATCCGCGAGCGGGCGTGCGTGCTGGGGTTGCCGCCGGCCTGGGTGTTGCAGGTGCCGGTGAAATTGCCCGAACTGTCCGAGGCGGATCTCGCCAGTTTCCTCGAACTGGAGGCCGAACGCGGCTTCCCCACCAACGTCGAGGGCCTGGTGGTGGCGCGGTCCTGTTACCGCCTGCCCGGTGGCGACGCGTGGGCCACGCTCTTGGGGGTCTCCCGGCAACAGGTGGGCCGGCTCGAGGCCGTGCTCCGCGCGGCGCAACTGCGCCCACTTGCGTTCGGGTTGGGCCTCGCGGCGCTGCCCCGCCACGCCGGCCCGGACGGCGCGTCAGCCACGCTGTTGGTGGCGGGTGAGGAGGTGGCGCTCCAGTTCGGGTGCGGCTCCGGCGTCGTGGCGCTGCGCACCATGGACGCCGCGCCCGCGTCCCATGACGCCGGCGACGACCCGCTCGAACAACTCGCCCGGGACATCCGCATCTCCCTGGCGCAGCTTCCCCAGGACCTGCGCGAGGGACTGCGCAAACTCGCGGTGATTGGCCGCGGGGCGGCGGCGGAGCAGCTTGCGGCGGGCCTGCGCTCCCGCCTCAGCGCGCTGGACCTTGCCGTCGAGCACGAGGAACGATACGCCCCGGGCGACCTCGACCTCCCGGTGGCGCCCGGCGTCCGCGTCACGCCGGAATTGAGCCTGGCCGTGCGCTATCTGGCCCAGGCACGGCTCGATTTGAATTTCCTGCCGCCCCGGGTCAGCAAGTGGCAGCAGGTTTCCGCCCGCTACAGTTCGCAAAAACTGGTGGTGGCGGGCGCCACCGCCGGGGCGTTGGTCGCTCTGGCGTTGCTGGCCTTTGGCGTTCAGCAGGCGCAACTCCTCTACTGGCGGGGCAAGTGGAACGCGATCAAGGCCCGCGTCACCGAGGTCGAGCGGCTGAATCAGGAAAACCGCAAGCTGCGGCCCTGGTTTGACGATTCCTTCCGGTCGCTGTCCATCCTGCGCCGGCTGACCGAGGCCTTTCCGGAGGACGGCAGTGTGTCGGCCAAGTCCGTGACGATTCGGGAACTGACCGGCCCGCCGGAGGGCACCACCGTCTCGTGCAGCGGCACGGCCCGGAGCAATCAGGCGCTGATCCAGACCATTGACCGGTTGCGGACGGCCCCCGGGGTCAAGGACCTCCTGCGTGGACCGCTCCAGGGCGGCACGCCGCTGCAGTTCACCTTCAGTTTTCGGTGGGACGAGAAAGGGAACCGATGAAGGTCACGAACCGACAGCAGGTGCTGGGCATCCTCGCCATCGCCGTGGTGGCGCTCTGGGTGGCCGACCGGATCGTGCTCCGCTGGCTGCTGAACACCTGGGAGGCCCGGGCGGCCGAGATCGCCAAGCTCAAGCAGACCGTGGGCGCGGGCGAGACCCTGCTGCTCCGGGAACGGTACATTCGCGAGGACTGGTTGCGCCAGCAGACCAACCTCTTCCCGGCCGAGCCGTCCGCCGCGGAGACGCAAATGTTGAAGGCGTTCGAACGTTGGTCCCAGGAAAGCCAGGTCGGCATCCGGGGCATCAAGCCACAGTGGAAGCGAACGGCCGACGACCGCCCTCTCCTGGAATGTCGCGTGGACGCTTTTGGTAACCTTTCGGCCACCACCCGCTTCTTGTACAACGTGGAACAGGACCCCCTGGCTCTGCGCATCGAGGCGCTGGACCTGACGGCCCGGGACGACAACGGCGAGCAATTATCGCTGGGCTTGCAGGTCAGCGGCCTGCTGGCCCTGCCGGAGTCCGGCAAGCAACCATGAAAGGAAACGGTCTCAGGGGACTCGTGGGGGCGGCGGCGGTGGCTGCTGCCGCGCTGGGCACGCGCGGCGCAGAAGTGCCCCGGGCGCCCGTGCGGCCGGACTACGCGTCCTTTCGGGTGGTGATCGAGCGGAATATATTCAATGCGAGTCGTTCGGGGCGGCAGCCGACCCGCGAACGGGAAAGTCCCCGCCGGCCGGCGCGGACCGACTCCTTCGGGCTGGTCGGCACGATGTTATACGAGAATGGGGCGGTGGCGTTCTTTGACGGATCGAGTGCGGACTACCGCCAGGCGCTCAAGCCGGGCGGCGTCATTGCCGGGTTTCAGTTGGAAACGGTGCGGACAGATGGGGTGATCCTGCGGCGCGAGAGCAACACCTTCGAGTTGCTCCTGGGCGCGCAAATGCGGCGCGACGACGGCGGGGAATGGAAAGCGGGCGGCCAGTTTGACGCCGCCTCGTTCGCGGGCACCGGCGGCTCCGGCAACGGCGCGTCCAGCGCCCCGGCTGCCGCAACGGGTGGGAGCGGCGAAGTCAGTGATGTTTTGAAACGATTGATGGAAAAACGGGAAAGGGAATCACAATGAAAAAGCCTCTTGCTTGGATCGCCCTGGCGCTGCTGGGGTGCGCGGTCGGCGCCACCCTCGCCGCGCCTGCCGACCCACCGGCAGCCGAGCCGGTCGCGGCCCCTGAGGCCCCGGCCGACGCAGAGGCGGAGGACGAATCCGCGGCCGACGCTTCCGAACCCTCGGAAGCCGGCACCGGGGCGCCCGCGGAGCCGGCCGGCGTACCGGAGCGACCCGCAGCCGCCAACCCGCCGCGTCCGTCGGCACCGCCGCCCGCCCCGGCACCTCGTTCGCAGGACAGCGCGGCCGACCGCAACCCGACCCCGAGTGAGGTAGTGCCCGCGACCGGAGCGGTTCGCCCCGTGGCCGAGGGCGAAAAAGGGCTGCGGCTGAACTTTCGCAATGCCCCGCTCGAGATGGTCCTCAACTACCTCAGCGAGGCGGCGGGCTTCATCATCATCCTCGAGGCCGACCTTCGCGGCCGGCTGGATGTGTGGAGCAATCAGCCGCTGGACAGGGAGGAGGCCGTCGAACTCCTGAACCGCGTCCTCAACAAAAACGGCTTTGCTGCCATCCGCGACGGGCGGACGCTGACCATCGTCAGCCGCGACGAGGCGAAGAAGCGCGACATTCCCGTCCGGGCGGGCAATGACCCGCAGCAGATTCCCAAGAGCGAGGCGATCATCACGCAGATCATTCCCGTGCGGTTCATCAACGCGGTGCAGGTGGCCCGGGATCTTCAACCCCTGTTTCCGTCCAGCGCCACCATTGCCGCCAACGAGGGCGGCAACGCCGTGGTGATCACCGACACCCAGACGAATATCCGGCGCGTGGCCGAAATCATCCGGGCCCTCGACACTTCGATCGCCAGCGTGTCCACCATCCGCGTCTTCCCCCTGCGGTACGCCGACGCCAAGGCGCTGGCCACGGTGGTCCGCGATTTGTTCGCGAGCACAGACAGCGGGCGCGGCAACCAGCAACAGCAGCAGCAATTCCGCGGTTTCCGGCCGCCCGGTTTCGGCGGTGACCAGGGGGGGCAGCAACAGAATCCCGGCGGCAATGCCCGCGTGGCCACGCCGCGGGTGGTGGCGGTCGCCGACGAGCGCAGCAATTCGCTGGTGGTCAGCGCGCCCGAGGACCAGATGACGCTCATCGCCGACATGGTCGCGGAAATTGACACCAACGTGGATGACATCACCGAATTGCGCGTCTTCCGGCTGCAATACGCCGATCCCCAGGAGACGGCCGACCTCATCCTCGGCCTGTTCCCCGACCCCACGCAGAACACGCAGGGCAATCGCGGGCAGGTGCGGTTCGGAGGTTTCGGCGGCGGCCAGACCGCCGCGAACACGACCAGCACCCGGCTGCAGAAACAAACCAAGGTGCTCGCCGTGGCCGATCTGCGCACGCAGTCCGTCGTGGTCAGCGCGGCCCGCGACCTGATGGAGCAAATTGCCACCATGGTGAAGGAACTGGACGCGGACCCCTCCAAGAAGCAGAAGGTGTTCGTGTACTCGGTGGAAAACACCGATCCGCAAGCGGTCGAGGAAATCTTGCGCGGGCTCTTCGAGGGCCAAAACGCGCGCAACCGTTCCCTGAATACCACGCGCAACAACCAGCGGCAGACCGGTAACCAGTTGAACAATCGCGCCAACAACACCTCCCGCAACCAGGGCACGCGGACCACCACCGGCTTAGGCGGCAATACCGGCCGCTAGCCGGCGCCACCCGGCCCTTCCCGCCGCTGAAAGGTAACGCATGACGACCAACACGTTCCTTCGCTCCGCCCGGCTCGCCGGGTTCTTCGTCCTCGCGGGGGCGCTGTGTCTGATCACCTTCGCCCAGCAGACCCCACGCCGTAACACCGCGACTTACGGCTCCGCCACCGAGGTGGGCGAGGCCATGGTGACCAGCGATCCGGAGACCCGGAAGCTGATCGTGGTCACGGACGATGAAACGGCGCAGTACATCAGTCAGGTCATCACGAACCTCGACCGCGCCGCGCCGCAGGTGCTCATTAACGTCGTGTTCCTCGAAGTGACCTATCGGGACGGCCTGGATATCGGGGTCAATGGCACCTACACGTGGCAGGGAACCGATACCTCGGGCGGGGTTGTTCAGAACTTCAACGCCATGCCCGGTGGTCTGACCTCGGGCGGCACCACCGCCACTGTGATTGGCGACGATTTCACCGTCACGCTGCGGGCCCTCGCGGAGCAGGGACGATTGCAGGTGCTTTCCCGGCCCACCATCCTCGCCCGCAACAACCAGCAGGCCACCATCACCGTCGGTCAAAGCGTGCCGCTGATCACCGGCGTGGTGTTCGACAACTTCGGCAACCAGCGCAACACCATCGAGTATCGCGACGTCGGCATCATTCTCACGGTCACCCCGTTCATCACCTCGGGCGATCTGGTTGAGATGATTGTTACCCCCGAAATCTCCAACCTGTCCGATCAGACCGTGCCCATCCTCTCGGGCACCAATACCGTCGGGGCGCCGGTCATCAACCAGCGCGCCGCCGACACCGTGGTGGTCACGCCCAGCGGCCAGTCCGTGGTCATCGGCGGGCTGATCCAGGACAACCAGACCAAGGTCGAGAGCAAAACCCCGGTGCTGGGTGACCTTCCGCTCCTGGGCGCGGCGTTCCGGCGGCGCGTCGAGCAGAACACCAAGACCGAGCTGCTCATTTTCCTCACGCCGCGCATCATCAAGCATCCCTCCGAACTCGCGGCGCTCACCACCAAGGAACGCGGCAACACCGTGATCATGCCCAAAGCCTTCAAGCCGGAGGACCTGGACAAGATCATCGAAGGTCAGGCCCCTCGCACCGCCCCGCTTGAGGACACCAAGCGGAAGAAGAAAAGAAGCTCCTGAACCGCCGCCGGGCCACCCTCCTCCCGCGCTCATGACCCGGCAATCCCGACTCGTGTACGGCTTGTTGCTGCTCGCGTGGGTGACCATCGGGGTCTGGCAGGCGGCCGAACACGCCCGGGTCCGCCGCATCGCGCGCGAAACCCTCATCCATCACGCCCGCGACATTTCCACCACTGTGGGCCTCGTCATGCGCTCGCAGCGCCGGTTTGGCATCATTTCCAAGGAACGGATGGAGTCGGCCCTGGCCGCCCTCGTGAAGCCCGACGAACTCAACGCCCTCGCGCTGCTGAACGACGCCGGCGAGGTGGTCGCCGCCGCCGGCGCGCCGATTGACTTCGACGTCAAGGGCCTGGTCCCGCGGGGCGCGCACTGGGGCCGCGACACGGTGACCCTCGTCAACCTGGTGGACCTCGGCACGAACGTCACCGCCGAGGCCGAAGGCCCTCGCCCGACCCTCGTGTTGCCGCGCGGTGCCTTCGGCACCAATCGGCCCGGCCCGCCCGGCCCGCCGCCCGAAGACCGCCCGCGAGCCGGCGCCGCCGAGGCCGGTCCCGCCCCGGACGGCGACGCCCCGCCGGACCGACCCCGCATGGGCCCGGGGCGCGGCCGTCCGCCGTTTGGCCGGCCCTTCTGGATGAGCGAGGCGGACTACCGGGCCGCCCTCGAGAAGCAGGGCGTTCACAGCTTCGTCGTCGTCCTCTCCGCGTTGCCCTACCGGGCCACGATCGGCGCGGACCTTTGGTTGCGCGGACTGGTGGGCCTCCTGGCGACGGTGGCGGTCGGAGGGCTCGGGCTGGCGTGGCGCACGTTGGTGCGGTCCTCGGAACTCGAGGTGCGCCTGGCCCGCGCGGCGGAACTCAACGCCCGGCTCAAGGAGATGAACCTCGCCGCCGCCGGCCTCGCGCAGGAGGCCAAGAGCCCGCTCAATCTCATTCGCGAGCTGGCGCAGACCATCGCCCACCTCGAAACCGCGCCCGCCGAAGCGCGCGCCGAGTCGCGGACCATCATCAACGAAGCCGACCGCGTCACGGCGCAACTCAACGAGTTCATCCACTTTGCGCGGCCGCGCGAGGTCCGGCGCGCGGCGGTGTCGCTGACCGCGGTGGCGCAGGAGGTCGTGCGGGCGCTGGTCGGCGAGCAGGAGGCCAAAGCGGCGCAATTGACCGTGCAACCGGACCTGCCGCGCGTCATCGCGGACGAACCGCTCCTGCGCCAGGCGCTTTTCAACCTGCTGCTCAGTGCTCTCCAGGCCCTCGAGCCCGGCGGCCAGATCACCATTGCCGCCGGCCGCGACCCGGCCGCCGGCCTCTTTCTGGAAATCCGCGACAACGGACCCGAGGTTCCCCCGGAGCACCGCGAGGACATCTTCAAGCCGTACTTCACCATCCACCAACGGGGATCGGGATTGGGGCTCGCCGTGGTGCGGCAGATTGCCCTGGCCCACGGCTGGGACATCCGGTGCCTCGGCAACGAGCCGCGGGGCGCGGTCTTCCGGCTCTCGCACCTCGAGCCCGCAGCGGCCTCCTGATCGAATGCCCCCGCTCTTCGCGCACTCGCCGCCAGCCGGTTATTTCGGGAGCGCCGAGGCTGTCGGGGCGCGGGCCGGTCACCTCCGGAGCCCGGCGGCGCCGGGGCCGAACGGTGCGCGTTTGCGGTTTCGGCGAATTTTCTTTGCCGAATCGTTGAAGAGCACCCGCCGGGTGGCACTTTGTTCCGCGACGATGCGCGGGGCGTCACGATCAAAATCAGGCTTCCGGCGACGGCGGGCAGTGATTCGCGGCCGCGCCGCGCAGATCCTGCTGATCGCGGCGTGGCTGATGCTTGCTCGGTTCGTGGCGGCCGCTGATCTGAAGTCTGCCCAGCGGGATCTGCTGACCGGGCGTTACCTGGACGCGATCGCCGCGGCCGAGGTTGGCGTGCAGGGCGAGGAGGATGTGGAGCAGTGGCACCTCGTTCGTCTCGCGGGGCTGCTGGCGATCGGCCACTATCCCCAGGCCGGCCTCGCGTGGAGTAACGCGCTGGCCGCCGCGCCGCGGAGCATCCGCTTGCGCTGGCTGGGCCGCGAGGCGCTGCGTTTCACGGGCCAGGCCGACGCGGCCCGGCAGGTGGTCAAGGAAATCGCCGACCTCGTCTCGTCGCGCAGTTGGGCCTATCGCGAGGCGGCGGACCTGGTGACCTTCGGCCGCGCAGCCCTCGCGCTCGGCGCCGATCCCAAACAGGTCCTCGACCGCGTCTTCGCCGCCGCGAAACGCGCCGCCCCCGCCGCCCGGGACGTGTTCCTCGCCAGCGGGGAACTGGCGCTCGACAAAGGCGATTACGCACTCGCCGCCCGGACTTTTCAGGAAGGACTGAAAGTGCTGCCGGATGACGCCGACCTTCACTGGGGCCTGGCCCGCGCTTATGCGCCCAGCGACACCGCGGCCATGCTGGCGGCGATCGAGAGCGCCCTGAAGCACAACTCGAATCACATTGGCAGCCTGCTCCTCCTTACCGATCAGCGGGTGGACGAGGAGAATTTCGCCGCAGCCGACCAACTGCTCGAGCGGATCCACGCCATCAACCCGTGGCACCCGGAGGCGTGGGCCTACGCCGCCGTGGTGGCGCACCTGCGCGAGCAACCCGAGCGGGAGCGGGCCGCGCGCGAGCGCGCGTTGCGCTTCTGGACCAACAACCCGCACGTGGACTTCCGGATCGCCGAGAAGTTGTCCCGCAATTACCGCTTCGCCGAGGGCGCGGCCGCCCAGCGCCGGGCGCTGGCGTTCGACCCCGACTTCCTGCCCGCCCGGGCGCAGTTGGGGCAGGATTTGCTCCGGCTGGGGCAGGATGCCGAAGGCTGGCGCCTGGTGGCCGAGGTGCAGCAACGCGACGGCTACGACGTGACCGCCAACAACCTCGTGAAACTGCGCGACGTTTTGGACCGTTTCACCACGCTTACCAACGACCATTTCGTCGTGCGGATGGGCGCCAAGGAAGCGGCCCTCTACGGGGAGCGGGTTCTGGCGCTGCTCGAGCGGGCCCGCGAGCGGATGGCCCGACGCTACGGGCTGGACCTCTCCGAGCCCGTACTGATCGAAATCTTTCCCGAGCAGAAGGACTTTGCCGTCCGGACCTTTGGTCTGCCCGGCTACCACGGCTACCTCGGCGTCTGTTTCGGCCACGTCATCACCGCGAACAGCCCCGCGGCGCGACCGGGCTCGAACTTCAATTGGGAGTCCATGCTGTGGCATGAGTTCGTCCACGCCGTCACGCTGCGACTGACGCGGAACAAGATGCCGCGCTGGCTGAGCGAGGGCATTTCGGTCTATGAGGAGCGCCTGGCCAATCCTGCCTGGGGCGAGCGGATGAAACCGCGGTATCGCGAGCTGATCCTCGAGGGCGACCTGCACCCGGTAGGTGAATTGAGCGCGGCCTTCATGTCGCCGCCGTCTGCCGAGCACCTCCAGTTCGCCTACTACCAGTCGTCCCTGGTGGTCGAGTTCATCGTGGAACGCTTTGGCCTCGAGAGCCTGCTGGCGATCCTGCGCGACCTTGGTGAGGGCGTGTTCATCAACGACGCGCTGGCCCGCCGCACTGCGCCGCTCGCCGCGCTCGAGAAGGACTTCGCCGAGTTCGCCCGCCAGACCGCCCGCGCCTGGGCTCCGGGGCTCGATTGGGAGAAGCCGCCGCTGGCGGCCCTGTTGCCTGGCGCGCCAGCCGCTCTGTGGGAGGCCTGGGCCGGTTCGCGGCCGACCAACTACTACGTGCTGACCCGCCAGATTCGGGAGGCGCTCGCCGCGGAACGCTGGCCGGAGGCGCGCGCGGAACTCGAACGGTTGATTGCCGCCCACCCGGAGGCCACCGGCGGCGACAGCCCGTACCGCCAGCTCGCCGCCGTTCACCGCGCGCTGGGCGACCTCGCGGGCGAGCGCGAGGCGCTGGCCCGGCTGGCCGGCCGCGACGATGAAGCCGTGGATGCCTACCTGCGCTTGATGGAACTGGGCCGTGACCAGGGCGACTGGCCAACCGTCCGCGAGAACGCCCACCGTTACCTCGCGGTGAATCCGCTGGTGCCCGCGCCGTATCGCTTCCTCGCGGCGGCCGGTGAAGCGACGGGCGACTCGGCCACCGCGATCGCCGCCTACCGGGCGCTGCTCCAGCTTGACCCGGCGAACCCGGCGGAGATCCACTTCGGCCTGGCCCGCCAGCTCCACCGCGTCGGCGATCCCGCCGCCCGGCGGCACGTCTTGCAGGCCTTGGAGGACGCCCCGCGCCACCGCGCGGCGTTGCGTCTCCTGTTGGAGCTGCACGCAGACGCCTCCGCGCAGGAGGTTGCCGGCGAAGGCGGCGGGGCAGGAGGTGCCCCATGATTCCCGCCGCACGTCTGCGGGCGCACCCGCCCCGTCGTCCGTGGTGGCGTCGTCCGGCGCCGGCCCTGGCGCTGGCCGTGGCCGGCCTGCTGGTCGTGACCGCGTTCGCGCAGCGCCGTTGGGGGCGGGGGTGGATCAGCGATGATCTCCGCACCGCGCGCGAGGCTCCCCAGCACGGCGCGGAAACGCCCGTGTGGTCCAACGCGCCCGGATTTGCACACGACACCTTCACCTTCGCCCGGATCCGCTATGACGGCGGCGGCTGGCGACGCGGCGCCGGCTGGACCACGGATTTGCCGGACGCGGACTTGAACCTTTCCTACCGCCTCCACCAGATGACCTCCCTGAAGGTGGATCCGGACGGTCGCATCCTCCGCCTCACCGATCCCGAGCTGGTGAACTATCCGTTCATCTACATCGTCGAGCCAGGCGGCCTTTACCTTTCCCGGGAAGAGGCGGTCGCGCTGCGGCGCTACCTGTTGAACGGCGGCTTTCTCTGGCTGGATGATTTCTGGGGCGAGGAGGAGTGGGAGAACATGGCCGAGGAACTGGCCAAGGTCTTTCCCGACCGGAGCTTCGAGGAGTTGCCGCTGGATCACCCGCTCTACCGGTGCGTGATGGACATCAAAGGCAAGCACCAGGTGCCGAACGTGCAGACCGGCACGGAGAGCCAGTTCACCGGCGTGACCTGGGAGCCACGCAACTCGAGCACCCGCACCGTGCATCACCGCGTCATCCTCGACGACCGTGGCCGGATCATGGTCTTCGCCTCGCACAACACGGACAACGGTGACGGCTGGGAGTGGGAGGGGCTGAACTTTTACTACTTCCGCGAGTTCTCCGAGAAGACCGCCTATCCCCTCGCGATCAACGTCCTGTATTACATCATGACCCACTGAACGGCCGCCCGCGCCGCCGCGACCATCCTCATGAGCCATCCCGATCCAGCCCCCGCCGCGTCCGTCCCTCCCGCCGCTCCCTACGACCGCGAGCGCCACGCCGTCCAACGCCTGCTGGACGGTGCCCGCCGCATCGAGACGGAGCTGGGCAAGGCCATCGTCGGCCAGCGCGAGGTGATCGAGCAATTGCTCCTGGCGCTGTTGGCCGGCGGCCACTGCCTGATCACCGGCGCGCCCGGCCTGGCCAAGACGCTGCTGGTCAAGTCCATCGCCCGCATCTTTCACCTGCGTTTCCAGCGCATCCAGTTCACTCCCGACCTCATGCCGGCCGACATCACCGGCACCGAGATTCTGCGGGACGCCGCCGGCGAACGCCGCCTGGTCTTCGTCCCGGGGCCGATCTTCGCCAACCTGATTCTGGCGGACGAAATCAACCGCACGCCGCCCAAGACGCAGGCCGCGCTGCTGGAGGCCATGCAGGAGCATCAAGTCACCGCCGCCGGCCAGCGTCACGCGCTCGAGGAACCGTTCTTCGTGCTGGCCACCCAAAACCCGATTGAAATGGAAGGCACCTACCCGCTGCCCGAGGCGCAGTTGGACCGCTTCATGTTCAACGTGGTCATGAATTACCTGCCCGAGGCCGACGAGGTTGAAGTGGTCAAACGCACCACCGCCGCCCCGCCGCCGCCGATCGAGGCGCTGTTCACGGGCGAAGACGTGCTCCAGTTTCACGAAACCGTCCGCCAGGTGCCGATCGCGGAGGAAATGATTCGCTTTGCCGTGCGCCTGGCCGCCGCCTCGCGGCCGAATCAACCGGGCGCGCCGGACTTCATTAACCAGTGGGTCAGTTGGGGCGCCGGAACGCGGGCCGGGCAGTTCCTGGTGCTCGGTGCCAAGGCGCGGGCGCTGCTCCAGGGACGTGCCCACGTGACCGTCGAGGACCTCCGCACCCTTGCCTATCCCGTGCTCCGCCACCGCGTGTTGCTCAATTACCGCGCCGAAGCCGAGGGGATTCGCGTGGACGACGTCACTCGCCGTCTGCTGGAGACGGTGAAACCGCCGGTCGGCCCATGACCTCCGCCCCTCCCACGGCCGCCCGCGGGCTGGTCGCCCCGCAGGCGCTGATGAGCATCCGCCATCTCGAATTGCGGGCGCGGGTGGTTGTTGAGGGCTTCTGGAGCGGCCTGCACCGCAGCCCCTACCACGGCTTCTCGGTCGAATTCACCGAGTATCGCCAGTACACGCCCGGGGACGATCTCCGCTACCTGGACTGGCGGGTGCTGGCGCGCAGCGACCGG